>JBIIYQ010000200.1:0-4384 GCA_044346745.1 Usitatibacteraceae bacterium
ACTCATGGCTGTCTCCTTTGGTTGTCAGAAACGAAAGGGTATCGCTGTTCGCTACCTCACCCCCTTACAATCGCGCCTTGAGATTGTCGGGACTCGTACTTGAATCTGCGAAAATGGCTGGAGACAACCGTGGATAAACGAGTGTACGGAAATCACCGGATACAGGTTGACGCGAAACGCCGCACTGCATTGCTGTACAACACTAAGGGTCTGAGTCGAATAGTTTTCTGCGATAGCCTTGAGCTGTGTCCGCCAGGACCTTTACACGACCAAACGAATGTCAGCTTTCGGGAAAATCGAATGACCGCAATGGGTGTGCGCCGTGCAAAGGTGGCGCTTTCCTGTGGGTATAAGTCCCACCCGGCGAAATGCTCCAGCCGGAAGTAACCGGAGCACTCATGGAGGGAACGAAATCGCTGAAGCCTTCGGGTAAAGCGTGTCACGAATTGGTGACAGGGCGAGTGTGCAGGCCCTCCGGGAGGAGCGCTATCGACCGGAACCAATAGGGAGAGTGTTTATACCGAAACCCAATGGCAACCTTCGACCGCTGGGTATCTCGACCCTGAAGGATCGCACCTGCATGACAGCAGCAGCGTCTGGGCAGTTGCATCGTCACCTACGCGGACGACCTCGTGATTTTGTGCAAACACGGCAGGGCGGAAGACGCCCTGCAATGGATGCGGGCGATCATGGGGAAACTGAAGCTGACGGTGAATGAGGACAAGACACGACTCTGCAAGGTACCAGAAGAGACGTTCGACTTTCTTGGATACACGTTTGGCAGGCGGTATTCGGCGACGACAGGAAAGCCACGTGTGGCTCAGTGGCCGTCGAAGAAAAGCATCCGGCGCATGGTCGAGAAGGTCCATGCGCTGACCGAGCTGAACAGGGGCTGGCAGCATACCGAGGAGCTGGTGAGGAAGTTGAACCGCACGCTAGGCGGCTGGGCGAACTACTTCAGTGTAGGGACGGTCAGCCGCGCCTATCGAGCCCTCGACAACTAAACGGCGACGCGGTTGCGTCAGTGGTTGCGCAGCAAGTACAAGGTCAGGCGAAGCAAGGGCGGGACGTATCCACTCTCGCACCTTTACGGGTACTACGGTCTCGTACGTCTGTCGGCACGCGGGCGCAGCGTGGCGTGGGCGTAAGCGTGAGCTCTTGTCCGAGAATGCGGGAGATCTGCAAGTCCGGTTCGATGAGAGGAATGTGGAAACGGGGTTATGGTTGGCTATTGAGGCACCGTCAGACGAAAGGGACGGCAACTGCTATGCAAAACCTACTGCTACCGCGCCACATCCCGACTCTACCAGTTGCGGCGGTTCGCGCAACCTGCTAGCAGCGATCCTAGGCTCTGGTTCCGCCTCACGTTTCGAACGCCCAAACAAAAACGCCCGTCTCGTGACGGGCGTTTTTTCTTGTTGTTAGCGTTCGAAAATTACTTTGCAGCCGCAGGCTTGGCAGCAGCGGCTTTTTTCTTCTCAAGAATCTTCTTGAAGTCCGTCCACGATGTTTCGTTCGGGCGGGTGTCGTCTGTCGGTGGTGCGTTTTTGTAAATCGGCCAGTTGGCTTCGATCTCTTTGCGGATACCCTCCGGCATCGCTGCGTAACCACCCTTGAGTTTCTTGCCAGTGCCGGAATAAATCACGTAACCAACGCGGTCGCCCATCTTCATCCATGGCAGGAATTTCACGATACGCGTCCAAGCAATGCCGGGGTAGGTCGTCGTTTTGGTTGGGTCGAGTAGTTCGTCCCGGTCGACGACAAAGTTAAAGATCTCCATCGCTTGATAGGTGCCGCCGATGTATTCTTGGTAGTCGCCAGCCAGCGGGTTGCTGTAGAACAATGGAAACTCGTTGGTGATGATGAACTTGTCTTCTAGCTGTTTGCCGCGAAACTTCGCCGGGCCACTCTCACCTTTTGCCCAACTAATGCCACGCCCGTTGACCGGATCATTGGCGATGTGCTGAACGTCCACTTCTTCACCCGTCCAAGGATTTTTCCAGGTCCGGACGACTTGGTTCGTGACGGGGTCAAGATAGAACAGCACTTCGCGCGAAACGTGACGCCAGCCGTAACCCTTTACCGGATCTTGGAAGCCCTTGGAGGTACGGATGTTCATGCCCCAGTACGTGAACAGGTGACGGTCTTTTTCGCCGGGTACGCGGGAAAACACTTTGCCCTCCCAGTAGTAGACGATTTCTTCACCGTCCTTCAGGCTGGACTGAATCTTGCGGTCCATCTTTACGACATCGTCGGGGTTGTTGATGTCGAATTGCGCCGGCGCGGCAGATTTCTGCGCGCTGGCAAGCGGGGAAATGCTGATCGCCAGCGAGGCGGCACACAACATCACAAGTTTGGACAGTTTCATTTAATTCTCCTCAAGTTGTCCGGACAAATTTTCAACACGATACAATACTTTGGCAAACTTTGCTTGGGTCGTTATTTTTGGAGGGTGTATGGCCGCAGTTATCAAATCGGTTGTGGGTAGCTTTTGTCTGCTCTTCTCAGCATTGGCACTAGCGCAAAATCCATCTCCGCCGTCACCCGGACCGACGGCTAAACAGATACTGCAAATGGCGGTCGCGGCATCGGGGGGAGACACATGGCAACAACCGAAGACCTTGATGCTTAAGGGGGATGCCGTGTGGACGCCTTACGGCAAAACCGACGCAGCGCACCAGATGAAGTTTGATGATTACGCGATGTATCGGGTATTTCCGACCGAAAACGACTCGGCGCGACAGGCGAGTGGCAAGGTGCGCTTTGATGCCAAGCAGGGCGAAAACGTGTTTATGCAACTCATCTTCGACAGCAAAGCGACACACAATTTTCTGAGTGAGCAAGCCAAGCCGTACCAAAAGCATTTCTCATGGAGTAACAACTTCGGCTTTGGCATTCTCAGGTTCGCGGATCGCGACGGGTTTCAGGTTGATCGACTAACCGACGATCAGATTGAAGGGGCGCTTTGTTATGTCGTGCAGATCACCGACCCGAAGAAACAGGTCACGACGTTTTTTATTGACCAGCAGAATAAATACATCCGCAGTGTGGCGTTCACTACGGATGTCGGTTTTCATCACCGCATTTATTCAGACTTCAAGCGCGCGCCCAACGTCGACTTCGTGCAGCCGACGCGGGTGCGACTTTACTTCGATGGCATCAAGTGGATGGATATCTTTTGGCGTCAGTTCAAGGTGAACGAGCCGATTGCGGACAGCGTGTTTGTGAAGTAATGCTGACGCCGTCCTGCCGGGAGCCGTACTAAGCCGCCTTTGGTGCCGGGGGGCTACGCCGCCTTCGGCGTTGTTGCCGCTGTATTCCACGCGTCGAAGTCGCACATGTTGGCGTCGAAAGTCGCGGTGGTAAGTACCGGCTTCTCGCGCAGGCTATGTTCGACGTCATGAAACGTTTTGGCGAGATCCAAACTCATTTTGGCGAGGCTTTTGGCGTCAACCGGCATCTTTGCCGCGTTATCGCCGATCACGACAGATCCTGCGACCAATTGAATGAACAGCCGTTCTGCGGTCGCGACGACGGGGTTGACGGCATCACCAGCGGCGGCCGCGGGGGCGGCAGCTGGGGCGGGACGGGCGGGTGCGGCGGCTGCAGACATGATGGGTATCCAAGTAAGAAAACGTCAGCCATCGTACTCCAAAACGGCGATGACCGGAAGTCGTTTAAGCCGCCGGAAACATCGCCTATTTGCGGCCACAGCTTAAGGTCGCCAGCTCAAGCCGCTGCTGATTGGGCGGGCTTTGCCATGACTTTGAGAAACAACGGTGAAGCAAGCCACTCTTCCAGCCAGCGCCGCAAGTTAGGGTAGGGCGCCGAGCTAAACCAGGCGGGATCAACGGCTGCAAACTGCCGGATGAACGGGAAAATCGCCGCATCGACCCAGCGAATTTGCGTGCCGGTCAGGAACGGCTGGCCGCTCAGTCGCTTTTCCAGTTGTACAAGGAACCGTTCACCTTCGCTTCGGTAGTCGGTCGCCGAGCGTTCTGGGTAGCGGTTGGGATACTTGTAACGGTCAAGCGCGCGTTTAAACTCAGCGTCATTTGTTCGAATCAACAAAGCGGCCTCATCGGCATCGATCCCCAGCCAGCCGTCAGGGTCATGCTGCGCTAGCGCCCAGCGCATGATGTCGATGCTCTCCTCAATCACACGGCCATCGCTTAGTTGTAGGACAGGCACGGTGCCCTTGGGCGAGATCGCCAACATTTCAGCTGGCTTATCTCGCAGTGAGACCTCGTGCTCAGTGACGGTCAGCCCGGCGGTCGCAATCGCGAGCCGCGCACGAATCGCATAAGGACAGCGCCGGAAGGTGTAGAGCAGAGGCCGAGTTTGTGGCACGTTTAGCCCACTACCGCTGGGCCACATATGCGGG
>JBIIYQ010000075.1:0-13731 GCA_044346745.1 Usitatibacteraceae bacterium
GATTCACGGTCGAGTTGGATCGCGTAGAGCGTTTGTTCCGTATGTTTGGGCGTTTCGCGCAGCCGATCACGAATCTGCATGGCGCGCGCGCCCAAGTCAAAACCACCGTCGCCGATAATTTCACTGCTGGCACCGCCGAGTTGTTTGCTGTTCGCCGTCCACAACAATCCGTCGGCAGGATTCTTGATCAGCGGATATTTAGCCGGGTCGAGCCAGCCGGTCGGTAGCTGATCAACCGGCGTTGCGGTACCACGGCTGACTTGCCACTGCGGGCGCGCTGGAATACGTCCGGCCACGGTCCAAGCGATGTTGCCGACATTGTCCGCGATCAGAATGTTTTGGTGCGGCATTGGCGTGTTGTGAGCAAACTTGATCGCGGTGTCCAGATCGGTTGCAAACATGAAGCCCGGTACGCGGTTCACCATGGCTCCCGGCCGATACAACACCCACGAAAGTGCGTACTGATACTCCGCGTCACTCTTGAGGACGGGGCCTACGTCAGTCTCTTTGACCTCTAGCGCGACTGACTCGGCGCCCTTCACCAGAATCGTCTCGGTAGTTGTGCGAATGGTGGTGGTAACGACCGGCGGGCTCACGCCGTTTTTTGGCAGCGCCACCCAGTCGAAAAACTGGCCGTAGTTGTTGGTATACCCCCAAGCAATGTGGCCGTTACTGCCAGCGGTAATTTGCGGCACACCCGGGAGGGTCATGCCAACAGCACGCAGTGGTTTGCCGTTTTGGTTAAACGTCATTTGTGCGCGAAACCAGATGCCCGGCGCGCTGAGTCCCAAGTGCATGTCGTCAGCGAGAATCGCGCGACCGTCGGTCGTTCGCAACCCGCTCACCGCCCAGTTGTTGCTGCCAAGATAGAGTTCGGTTGGCTCGGAGGCTTGATCAGCCGATGCAGCTGATGATTTATAGCTTGCAGACGTCTGTGGCTTCACTGCCGCAGTTTTGCGAAGATCAATGTCTTCCGCTGTTGGTAGCGCAACGATTGCGGGGGTCACGCCGTCCAGTGTGGCGTCCCATGGTCCGCCCTGCGGACGCATCCAGTCGAACAACCTGTCGCCGAGTAACTTGCGCAGACGGATGTCTGAAAAGCGACTTTCAAAGCCACCGGCTTGTAACATGGTGTACATCTCGGCTACTACCAGCAAAGAGTCCACTTCGCGCCAAGGTTCAGGATCAGCACGCAGCACCAGGTACTGCCATGGTCTCGCGCTAAGTGCGGCAACACCGGCGTTCACTCCCTCGGTGTAGGCCGTGTACCACGCCCGCTCCTGCGGTTGAGCGGAGGCAAACTCCGCTGCGGCGCGCGCGCGCAGACGGTGCAAGCGTTTCTGTTTATCCATCGGTACGGTGGCGCTGCCCAACAGTTCGGAGAGCTCGCCTGCGGCTGAACGGCGGGCGAGATCCATTTCGAAAAAACGCTCTTGACCGTGGACGTAGCCTAGTGCGCGAATGGCGTCGCGGCTGGTGTCGGCGGTAATTGAAACCATGCCATTCGCGTCGCGAGTAATCGTGACCGGCTTCTGCAGATGCGCCAGTGGTTTGTCGCCATCAAGGAGCGGCACGCTTGCGCGCACGACGAAAAACAATGCGACCGCTGTGGCCGCGACAAGAAGGGCGATAACACCAACACATGCCAGCAGTACTTTGAGCCATCGCATCACGTTTGTGTCACGGTTTTGAAAGCTCATTTGTTGTCCTTTTTCTTCACTCTTTGCTTTGCTGGGGCGTGTATTTTGGTTAAGCGCAGCGCGCGGTCGAAGGCAAAATCCATCATTTTTTCTTTGCCCGTGGATGTGCCGAATCGTAAACCTTGGCTAAGTGCTGAAAATCGAGATGGGTATACACCTGTGTTGAAGCAATACTCGCGTGCCCCATCATCTCTTGTACGGCGCGAAGATTGCCTGAGGATTGTAGGACGTGTGAGGCAAACGAGTGCCGCAACATGTGCGGATGCACGTTAACATCAATGCCTTGTCTGACCCCCCACATTTTGATCCGGGTTTGTAGAACACCGGCTGATATGCGTTTTCCTTGTGCGCCCAAAAAGAGCGCCATCTCGCCGGGGTTCTTGGGTACAGGTCGCCGAACCAACCATCGTTGCATTGCTTCAATAGCCGGCGCACCCACCGGCACGATGCGGGTCTTGCTGCCTTTGCCGAGTACGCGAATTTCCCGGCTTGCGTAGTCAATGCTGTCCAAGTTGAGGCCGACCAGTTCGGCAATACGCAGGCCGCAAGAATAGAGAAGTTCAAAAGCGGCGCGATCCCGTGTGCCGGCCACCGAGTCGTCGTCAAACGTCACCAGACGAATTGCCTCTTCGGGAGACAGCGTCCGCGGCAGTCGCTTTTCGGCCTTGGGTGCGCGGACACCATCGCAGGGATTGAGATGGCCGACGCCCTGTCTGAGGGCGAAGTGAAAGTAACCCCGCCAGCCCGAAAGCAAACGCGATATTGCTTTCGGTGTCATGCCTTTGCTATGAAGCGATGCGAGGAACCGGCGGATGTCGTTACTGGATAGCTTGTCGACAGCAATTGTGCGGCGAGGATAGTCGGCGGAAGCAGCGAAACGCGCCAAGTCGGCGAGGTCGCGCTGGTAGTTTTCGATGGTGCCAGCGGCTAGGCGTTTCTCGAATCTCAGGTAGGCAAGGTAATCCCCTGCAAGGGGCGGCAACCCCGGCGGTAGTGGCGCGGTGGTTAGATCACCAACGACGGTATTCATCGACCCGCCATACCCTGCGCGGGGTCGCAAACGTCAACGTTAGATTTCGTTGGAGAACACGAGGTCACGTGCCAACGCCGCAGCGAATACGTCACCGATTCTTGACAAGAACATGGTGCCCATGCCGGTGTAAAACCGCTCGCTATTTTCGCTGGCGAGCAGCAGGACGCCAAACACGCCTGATGCCTTAAGTGGCACCATCGCATAGGACTTCAAATGCGGGGCGTGTTCGCCGAACCAGAGGTTAGTTTCGTAGACCGGATGTGCACCGACGTAGGGTGCAGTCATCGCCTCGACAAACTGACGTAGTTCGGTTGCGACCGGCTGAAACTCCGGCGCGGTATCGCCTTCGGCGACGTTGATATTCCACAGTCGCACCATAACGTGCGGAATCTGAAACGTGTCCAGAAGGTCGAGGTATATTGCATTGATGGCTTGCTCACGGTCCTTGGCAGCGACCAGTTTCAATGTCAACGCATGAACGCGATCCGATAAAGCATCATTGTCTTCGCCGAACCTAAGCAGTTCAGCTAGCTTCGATTCAAGTAGTCGCACCCGCTCCCGTGTGGCGATCAATTGCCGTTCGGGGATCGAAACTGTGCGTCCGCCGTGTGGATGGGGGACTTGAATGTTCAGCAACACATCCGGATACTGCTTAAAAAATTCAGGATATTCGCGAAGAAATTCAGCGACCTGTTTTATCGAGAGTTCGGCTGTGGGCATTTTGGTTTCTGGCTGAAGTTGGACGGCGCGCTAGATGTCGATTTCGCCTCGAAACACCATCGACGCGTGACCGGACATAAGCACTGGCGATATGATGCTTCGCAATCCCTGCCATGTTACCGAAAGTTCGCCGCCGTGCGTGGTCACCCGCACGGTCTCATCGAGTAAACCCCAGCGAATCCCCGTGACCACCGCTGCGCAAGCCCCGGTGCCGCAGGCGAGGGTTTCTCCAGCACTACGCTCCCAAACCCGTAATTTGATGTGTGAGCGCGATTGGATTTGCATATATCCCACGTTCACCCGGCGCGGGAATCGAGGGTGGTTCTCTATGACCGGTCCCTCGGTGAGCACCGCCGCCGTTTCAACATCATCAACCAATCTGACGGCATGTGGATTGCCCATCGACAAGACGCCTATTTTGCGGGGTGCGCCGCTTACCATCAACTCGTAGGCAACATTCTCGGCTTCGTTGGCGGCCAGCGTGAAGGGCACGCGCTCGGGCGCAAAGATGGGGGCACCCATATCAACGGTGACGCTGCCATCAGACAGAATGCTTGGGCGAATCAGGCCGTTCATCGTCTCAACGGTCAGCGACGTCTTGGTGGTAAGGCCTTCGTCGCGCACGAAGACAGGGAAACAACGCGCCCCGTTGCCACAGTGCTCGACTTCATCGCCGGTACTGTTGAAGATGCGATAGCGGAAATCTGCGTTTTCGGAAGCGGCGGGTTCGACCAACAACACTTGATCACAACCGATTCCAAAGTGCCGGTCGGCAATCGAGCGGATTTGTTGAGGCGTCAGCGTACGAGCCTGTGGATTGGCAATGCCATTGAGCATCACAAAATCATTGCCCTGACCGTGCATCTTGGTAAAAGCTAGCCGCATGGCGACGCGTGGATAAATTGCGCCAGGGCAACCGCCTTAAGCGTACTGAGAAGGGAAGAAGGTAAAGCCAGAATCCACCAGCGCGGGGTCATGTTCGATTTCGTTAGCTTCTTCGATGGCTAGCTCAGGCGGTCGATCAGGCGGATTCTTTACCGATGCGCGAAAAGCGGGGTCGGCGGCGATTCGCGAGATGGCGATAGACGAGGCTTCGTCTGCGGTTCCAGCATCGACGTAGATGTTTTTGAAAAAGCCCATCCAAGATTGCGTCCCACCGCGATCAATCAGGAAGTTCTCACCTTGAACGAGGACATGATAAAAGGCCATTTTTTGATTCTAAATTAAATTCCGGAATTTGCCACATCCCATGTTTTGGCAGTGGCGGGCTAGTAAAAGCTGGCCTCGCCTGCCGGGCGGGTTTTGAAGCGTTTATGCACCCAGAAGTATTGTTCGGGCATTTCGCGGATTCGCGCTTCGATAAAGGCGTTCATACGATTTGCATCGGCCACCGGGTCGTCGGTCGGAAAGTTATCCCAGGCGGGGAAATAGCGCAGCTCGTACCCACTTTCGGTCTGGCGCGTGATGGCGGGAATCACTTTTGCGCCGGTAATCTGGCAAAGCCGGGAAAGTGCCGTGACGGTTGCGGTTTTCACCCCGAAAAAATCGGCAAATACAGCGTCTTTCGCGCCGAAATCCATGTCTGGCAAATAATAGAAGGGGCGCTTTTCTTTGAGGAGTTTGAGTACCGGCCGGAGTCCTTGCTGGCGCGTGACGAGTTCGGCACCATTCCAGCGTTGCCGAGCACGCCGCAGCGCGCGGTCAAAGACTTTGTTTTTCTGCGTTGAATACATCGAAAACACGGCTGGGTAGTCGAAAGACGTGCGCGCGCCACCGGCGTCCAATCCGACAAAGTGGGGTGCCAGTATGATCACCGGGACCTTTCCCGCCCATTCGTCCATGTAGTGACGATCTCGCACCGTGACCCGCGCCATCGCCTCATCGACCGGCGCGTACCACAGGTGTCCCAAATCGAGGGTCGACCGCCCTAGTGACTGAAATACCCCGCGTGCAATGGCCTCGCGCTCGTCAGCCGACTTTTCCGGCATACACTTTTCGAGATTGATTAGCGTAACGCGTTTACGCCCCCAGTGAAACAGCAGATTGCCCAGGCCGTGGCCGAGTGCCGCGACCCACGATGCGGGTAACCATCGTAGTAGCCAGAACATAAATAGTACAAGACGCATTGGCGAATTTAATCTGTATCGGCGGCTGGGGCTGGTGCAGGGGGCGCACCCGCAGGTTGTTTAAAGCGGTTGTAGCCCCACAGGTACTGGGCCGGTGCCATGTTGATCAAGCGTTTGACCATCTCGTTAGTTTGTGTTGCCGCCACGAGTTTATCTTCCGCGTACGGACTCTCCATCGGCACAAAATGCATCCGGTATCCGCGGCCTTGGGGGAGTCTTTCCGCAAAGAAGAAAATTACGGCAGACTGACTGGTAATGGCCAAACGTGGCAACAGCGTCATCGTGTAAGCAGATCTACCCAAAAAAGGCACCCAGACGCCTTCGCCACCGCGTTCTGCCGCCGGAACTTGATCCGGCAAAATCATGATATTGCCGTGCCGCCTGAGAGTCTTGAGCAATGCGCGTACGCCAGATGCATCCGCTGGCGCGGTTAGCCCGCCACCGCGGGCGCGACCTGCCTCCATGATTGGCTGTAGCCACGTCTGCTTGGGGGGGCGATATAGCGCGATGAGTGGTAGGCGGCTAGCGACATAACGGCCCGCAATATCGAAGCAACCGAGATGCGGCGAGACAAAAATGATCGATTTCCCCGCCTGTTTAGCTGCCTCAACGTGATGCCAAGAGTCGCATGGTACGAACAATCTATTCAGTCTGTCGATTGACGCCGTCCAAGCGACGGCGAGTTCGGTCAGTCCCTTGCCTTGCTCCCGAAATGCCGCCGCGAGCATCGTCTCACTCGCCGATCCGCCTGTTATCGCCGCATACTGATTTAGGTTTTCCAGAGTGGTTCGCCGATGGCGCTCGGACAAAACGCCGACCGACCAGCCAACAAGTGCGCCAATCAGGTGGTTGAGTGCGAGCGGTAGTGCGCCGAACAGTCGGAACAGTAGTCGGAACAGCAATTCCACCATTAAACTGCGCCTGAGCGGGCACTTGGCATGCCTATTCGCGATGTACGAAACATGAATCGGCGGCTCATTTTGCTAAACTGCACGGTTTGATTTGCTGACATTACCAAGACTGAGGGGATACCCAATGAATGACTTTCTATTTACGTCCGAGTCCGTTTCCGAAGGACACCCGGACAAGGTTGCAGACCAGATTTCCGACGCAATTCTGGATGCGATTCTAGCGCAGGACCCAACTTCACGAGTCGCGGCAGAAACACTTTGCAACACCGGCCTCGTCGTATTGGCGGGTGAAATCACCACCAATGCGAATGTGGATTACATCGGTGTGGCGCGCGACACCATCAAACGCATCGGCTACGACAATACCGACTACGGCATTGATTACAAGGGCTGTGCGGTGATGGTTTGTTACGACAAACAAAGTCCCGATATCGCGCAGGGTGTCGATCATGCCCAGGACGACGGCCTCGATCAAGGCGCGGGCGACCAAGGGTTGATGTTCGGCTACGCATGCGACGAAACACCGGTGCTGATGCCGGCACCAATCTACTACGCGCATCGTTTGGTGCAGCGTCAGTCCGAATTGCGTCGGGACGGGCGCATGCCGTGGCTGCGCCCAGACGCAAAGTCGCAGGTGACGATGCGTTATGTAGATGGCAAGCCGCACTCAATCGACACGGTAGTGTTGTCGACACAACACGATCCGTCGATGTCGGAAAACAAGCGCATGAAGCCTGCGGCAATCGAAGAAGTGATCGAAACCATCATCAAGCCGGTGTTGCCGAAAGAGTGGCTGCAAAACACGCGTTATCTGGTCAATCCTACCGGTCAGTTTGTGATTGGCGGCCCGCAGGGCGACTGTGGCTTAACCGGTCGCAAAATTATTGTTGATACCTACGGTGGCGCATGTCCGCACGGCGGCGGCGCGTTTTCCGGCAAGGACCCATCAAAGGTCGACCGCTCGGCTGCTTACGCGGCACGATATGTTGCCAAGAACGTCGTTGCCGCTGGCTTGGCAAAACAGTGCCAAGTGCAGGTCGCCTATGCGATTGGGGTCGCCAAGCCGATGAACATCACGGTCTATACCGAGGGCACCGGCATTATCCCCGACGCCGAAATCGCCAAGCTGGTGGAAGCGCATTTCGACTTGCGTCCAAAAGGCATCGTCAAAATGCTCGATCTGCTAAAGCCGATCTACCAAAAGACTGCTGCGTATGGCCATTTTGGTCGCGAAGAGCCGGAATTCTCGTGGGAACGGACCGATAAGGCGGCGGCGCTGAAGGCGGCCGCCGGAAAATAACTCAAGAACCGGCTGCTCCTGCCGTAAGCTGGATGCCTGGTTGAATTTGCGGGCTGGCAAGTTTTTGCCGACGCATTTATAATCTGGTTATTGCTGAGGAGCGTTGCGATTACCGGACTGGGTTTTCTAGTGGCTGGTTCCAGGCTCAGCAAGGGTAGGACAGTGGCGGCAACTTTGTCACAACCACCCCAAGAATCAACGACGCTCGCATCCGAAATGGATGCGGGCGTTTTTTTTCGCCCGCGTTTTTTGAAAATACTCGTTAGGACACCAACATGAACGCAATGCTAAAGCCGCAAAACATCATCGACAACGACTACGTCGTCACCGATCTCAGCTTGGCTGAGTGGGGCAATAAAGAAATCAAGATCGCAGAGGTTGAAATGCCCGGTCTGATGGCCATTCGCAAGGAATTTGCGTTGACCATGCCTCTGAAGGGCGCACGTATCACCGGATCGCTGCATATGACGATCCAAACTGCCGTTCTGATTCAAACCTTGGAAGCGTTGGGTGCGGATGTGCGTTGGGCATCGTGCAATATTTTCTCAACACAAGACCATGCTGCTGCTGCCATCGCGGCAAATGGCACGCCGGTGTTTGCGAAAAAAGGTGAAACGCTGGAAGAGTATTGGGACTACACCCACCGTATCTTTGAATGGAAAGACGGCGGTTATTCCAACATGATTCTTGACGATGGTGGTGACGCAACGCTGCTGCTGCATCTCGGCACACGTGCGGAAAAGGATGCTTCTGTACTGAATCATCCCGGTTCAGATGAAGAGCGCATCTTGTATGCGTCGATCAAAGCAAAACTTGCGCAAGACCCAACCTGGTACTCAGTACGCTTGAAAGAAATCAAAGGTGTCACCGAAGAAACCACTACCGGTGTACATCGCCTGTATCAAATGCACAAAGACGGCAAGCTGGCATTCCCAGCGATCAACGTCAACGACTCCGTCACAAAATCGAAGTTCGACAACCTCTACGGCTGTCGCGAATCCTTGGTTGACGCGATCAAACGCGCCACCGACGTCATGATTGCCGGCAAGATCGCGGTGGTTGCTGGTTATGGCGATGTGGGCAAGGGTTCGGCGCAGGCATTGCGCGCACTGTCGGCCCAGGTTTGGGTCACCGAGATTGACCCGATCTGCGCGTTGCAGGCGGCGATGGAAGGTTATCGCGTGGTGACGATGGACTACGCTGTGGACAAGGCGGATATTTTTGTTACCGCCACCGGCAACTATCACATCATCACCAAGCAGCACATGGAGAAGATGAAAGACCAAGCCATCGTCTGCAACATCGGTCACTTCGATAATGAAATTGACGTGGCGTCGATCGAGAAGGCCTGCAAGTGGGAAGAGATCAAGCCACAAGTTGATCATGTGATTTTCCCGGACGGCAAACGCATCATCTTGCTGGCCAAGGGACGTCTGGTCAACTTGGGATGTGGTACCGGCCACCCAAGTTATGTGATGTCGTCGTCGTTTGCCAACCAGACGATTGCGCAGATCGAGTTGTTCGCCAACACGGCAAAATATCCGATCGGCGTCTACACGCTGCCGAAGCACTTGGATGAAAAAGTCGCACGTCTTCAACTCAAAACGCTCAATGCGCAATTGACTGAGTTGACCGACGAGCAGGCGAATTACATCCATGTGACAAAGCAGGGTCCGTATAAACCGGATACCTATCGCTACTAACATCGCGCTTGCGGCGGGTTCAAATTGGCTCCATAATGCCTCCACTTTGATTTTGTTGGAGGCGTTATGGGGGTGAACTTGTCGATTAAGAATGTGCCTGTTGAGTTGGCTGAGGCCATTAAGGCCAAGGCGAGTGCGAACCACAGGTCGTTGCAGGGGGAGTTGATGGCGATGCTGACGGCGAATGTGGGCGCGAATGTGGGCACCTTTGGGCCACGACGAACTGCTCATTCGCCTAGCGCGTTGGCATCGCGCTCAGCGATTGAAGCTCAGCCACGTACGCAATCACTGGAAGAAATCGACGCTGCCTTGCGCAAGCTATTCCCCATCGTCAAGGAATTGCCACCCGGCGAGTCATCCGTGGACATCGTGCGGCGCATGCGTGATGAATTAGATGCGCGTGATGCCAGATTTGCGTCAGCTCAGATGAAAGCGCCGCAAGCGCGCAAGCAACCGACGACGGCGAAAAAAGTCACCGGCCATAAATCTTGAATCGCATATTCGTTGCCGAGCCAGTGACACCCTATGCCGTCCGGCGACCATTGGTTGTTGACAGCTCGGTGGTCGGCGCGTTTTTGTTCGGCGAGCCTCGTAGTGACGAAGCCAAAGCGCGGATGGATGGCTGGGCGCTAACCGCACCACGCATCATGACCTATGAGGTCGCCAACATCGGCATGAACAAGATTCGTAGCGCGCAAACCACTTTAGAAAGCGCAGCCGATGCGATGCGCGCATTTGGCGCTCTTAGCATCGAGATGGTCGATGTATCGCCAGATCGGCTGCTCATAATCGCAGCCACACTCAAACTCAGCACCTACGACGCATCCTACGTCTGCGTAGCCGAAGAATACGGCGCACCACTGGCGACTTTTGACAATGTGCTAGGCCGTGCCGCGCTGGCCTATTTTTCCCAGGCATCCACATGACCCCACGTGAAAAATTCATTCGACTGATCCGAGATGACATTCTTCGCTTGGGTGATGCCACGCTCGATTTCGGCATCTATCGCATTCTTAACTTCCGCCGTGCTGTCATCACGCGCTACTTGGAAGAAACGCTGCCTGCTTTAGTCAGTGCGCAGCTTGCCCGGCTACCGGGTGCCGAGGCTTCCGAGGAAACCCGCATCTACGCCGCCTTAACGGATTTTTTCTCGCGTTACTACGAGGATGGCGATTTCGTCATGAAGGCGCGGCGCGGTCGCGAAGCGGCCTACTCCGTGCCTTATAACGGTGAGGACGTGCATTTTCACTGGGCGACCAAAGGTAGCCATTACGTCAAATCTGGCCTGTACTTTGATACCTATGCGGTCAAGCTCGCGCATAAAGGTGGCGACACGTTGACGCTGGCGGTGGATCGTGCGGAGCTGCCGAAAGACAACAACAAAGCGAAAGACAAGCGCTACTTTGTCCCCAGCGCCTATGCTGCGGAAGGCAACACCCATCGCGTCACGTTTCAGTGGCGCGCGTTGGACGCCAAGGAGGCAAAAAAATACGAAGGCAAAACCGCGCAAGACGCCATTATTGAAGCATGGTTGACGGGGCGCGATTTCAAATCCGCCAGTTTGCCCGCCGCGATTCTTGGCGGCTTTCCAGAATCGCGGTCGAACGATGACACCAGCGGCCCGGTGACACTTGCCGAGCACGTCAAGCGATTTACCGCCAAGCACAATGCCGATTTTTTTGTGCATCCACAGCTACGCCAGTTTCTGGAAGGCGAGCTCGATTGGTTTTTGAAAAACGAATTCCTCGCCATTTGGGATAAAGACGCCGAAGGCCTCGTGCGCGAACGCGAGAAATTCAAAATCGCCAAATCGATTGGCGAATTGCTGATCGCCTTTCTCGGTGAGATCGAAGACGTGCAGGCCGCACTATTTGAGAAGCGCCGCTTTGTCACCAAAACGGATTATTTGGTCAAGGCCTCAAGCGTCCCCGATGCGCTGCGCGATGCGGCGTGCGCCAACCCAGCACAGGTCGCCGAATGGGCATGGTGGGTGGGCGAGAACAAAACCTATGAGCCGCTAAAGCCCTCTTCCGGTAAATCGCACACCGCAAAGCTCGGTAAAGATTTGCTCAAACGCTTTCCGCACTTGCCGATCCACACGCGGCATTTTGAGGATGCCTTTACGCTGCAACTACTAAGTGGCTTTGACGATATGGAAGCGGCCTGTGGCGGCTTGCTGGTGGACAGCGAGAATTACGGTGCGTTGCGGACGTTGGAGCCGACGTACCGGGGGCAGGTGAAGTGTATTTACATTGATCCGCCGTATAACACCGGTAAGGATGAGTTTGCCTATAAGGACGAATACCCAGACAGCACATGGGGTACTCTCATGCTCAACCGGTTGACGTTGGCTAGTCGACATCTGCGAAGCGATGGCGTACTGGTGCAATCGATCGATCACAACGAAAGAGTGGTGCTTGGGAATTTGCTCGATGACGTGTTCGGCAAGAACAATCGCTTGGGAGAAATCGTCTGGCAAAACGTTACAGACAACAACCCTACTCAAATTGCAAACGAACATGAGTACCTGCTCGTTTCCGCAAAAAATGTATCGAGCTTGCCAAACGAATGGAAGTCACGACGCGTGCCGGCGCGCGACATGCTCATTCGGGTTGGTAACGAACTCCTTGCGAGACACAAAAAGCTCGAGGAACTCAAGGCTGCATATCAAGATTGGTTTGTTGAGAAAAAACAGTTTCTCGGCAAGTTGGACAGATATAAGTACATTGATCGCGGCGGTGTGTACACCGGTAGTCAAAGTGTCCACAACCCAGGCAAAGAAGGTTATCGCTACGATCTGCTCCATCCGACCACTAAACGCAAATGCAAGATGCCGCTGATGGGTTACCGTTTTCCATATGAAACGATGCAGAAATTGCTCGACGAAAAAAGGATCATTTTTGGGGAAGACGAGACCAAGCTCATTGAGTTGAAGGTGTATGCCCATGAATACGAGGACAAGCTAAGCAGTGTGCTCGTGCTTGACGGTCGCTCTGGCGCAAATGAGTTTAGATCGCTGTTCACTGCGGCGCAGCGGTTTAGCAACCCGAAGCCGCCGGGTTTGCTAACGGAGATTTTTCCGTTCATGCTGGGTACCGCTGAAAGCGTATTCGACTTCTTCGCCGGCTCCGGCACCACCGGCCACGCCGTGATGAATCTCAACCGCGAGGACGGCGGCACGCGCCGCTTTATGCTGGTGGAAATGGGCGAGTACTTTGATTCGGTGTTGTTGCCGCGCATTGCCAAGGTGATGACCTCACCCGAATGGAAAGACGGTGCGCCGCGCGACACGGTGCAGCACGTTGCAAACGATGACGATCATTGGTCGGCACGTACCCTGCCGATCATCAAAGTGCTGAGGCTGGAAGGCTACGAAGATAGCCTCAACGCTATCGAATTGCCGGATGACGGAACGGATGGCGGAAAAGCCGAAGGCAAGGCCGGTGAGGTGTTTGCGTCCTCGACAGGTGACCGCGACGGCGACGACATTCGTTATGTGCTGCGTGAGGCGAAGAACGCTGGCGATGCGCCGCAGCCGGTGTTTGTGAACGCGATGGCGTTTGATCACCCGTTTGACTATCGCTTACATGCCAGCGTGGCGGGGGAGCGTCAAACGCTGACCATTGATTTGGCTGAAACGGTTTGCCTGATGCTCGGCTTGGTCACCAGCCGCATTCGTGAAGCGACGCGCAAGGTCGGCAAAGGCAAGGGCGCTGTTGTGCAGCGCGCACGCCTGATCGAAGGCCGTTTAGTGCAGGAAGGGCAATCGGCTGAAAGCGCAGAGCGTGCGCTCATCATCTTGCGCGATGTGATTGAGGCTGCGCCTGCGTCCGGCCGTGACGAATACGATTGGATTGAAAGCGAAGTGCAATCCCAACTCGGTCGCTCGTTGGCGAGCTACACCACCGTATTCTTTAATGGCGACATGAGTTTTTTCGGCGAGGAAAACGCGCAGGCGCTCGATGGGATTGTGAAGCGGGTGATGACGGAGCGTGCCGGGTGAGAAGGGAACTTCTCGAAACCGTCGCGAACTTCGCCCGCGCAGCAGGTTTATATTGACGCGGCAACTACATATGGAAAACCATTTCAGCCATACCCGTTCCCGCGAAGGCGGGAACCCAACTTTATTTAACGCGACAGATTCCGATATTAGACTCCCGCCTTCGCGGGAGCGGGGTTTTCTTAATTATTCATATTTAGTTGCCGGATCAATAGAAGTGCCCAGTAGTGAAACTCGC
>JBIIYQ010000076.1:0-13710 GCA_044346745.1 Usitatibacteraceae bacterium
GAAGGCATGCTTGATGAGTCCTTTAAGTGGTCAGATGGCAAGACCGAAAAGCGCATCTGGAAAATTCGCAAAGACGGCGATCGTTATATCGGAACGGCCGGCGACGTGGTCGGTGAGGCCACCGGCGTGGCCGGCGGCAATGCGCTGCAATGGAACTACGTGTTGCGCCTGCCACCAGAGCAGGGCAGTTACGAAGTCAATATGGATGACTGGATGTGGCTCATTGATGACAAAACACTCGCCAACCAAACTGTGATGACCAAGTTCGGCATCAAGTTTGCAGAGATCAACATTTTTTTCCGCAAGCGGTAGAAAGTCTTTATGAGTTTGAATAACAAGATCACCGACTGGTCATCAAAACGCGTCTGGATCATCGGCGCCTCCACTGGCATTGGCGCCGCCCTGGCTGAGTTGTTGCACTCGCGTGGCGCCAAGGTGGCGGTGTCTGCGCGAAGCGCTGACAAGTTGGTTGCAATGGCGACGCGCTTTGGGAAGAAAAGTGCGCTGGCGTTGCCGCTCGACATCACCAAGGTGGACACCATTAAGGCGGCTGAAGTCGAATTGATTGCCAAGTGGGGTGGATACGACCTGGTTGTTTTTATGGCGGGCGACTACACCGCGATGCGCGCTTGGGAACTTGACTTAAAAGTTGCCCAGCAAATGATTGATATCAACTGGGGCGGTTTTATGAACGGCCTTTCGGTGGTAATTCCAACCCTGATGAAACACAAAGCCGGTGGTATCGCGCTGGTCTCGTCTGTTGCGGGTTATCGCGGTCTGCCGAAGTCGCTTGTTTACGGCCCGACCAAGGCAGCGCTGATCAATCTGGCGGAAACCTTATACCTTGACCTCAAAGACAAAGGCCTCGACATCTATGTCATCAACCCAGGCTTTGTCAAAACGCCGATGACCGACAAGAACGACTTTGAAATGCCGTCTATCATTACCCCGGAGGAGGCGGCCGTGGAAATTGAGAAGGGGTTTTCGAAGGGCGAATTCGAGATTCATTTTCCGAAACGATTTACCAATATGCTCAAGATGCTCCGACATCTTCCGTATTCGCTGTACTTTCGCGCCATTAAGAGCTCAACCAAACTGTGAGGTGAGCCGTGCCCACACCACTGAAACGATTTGTCTCGTACTGGAACAATCTAGGCCCACAGGACGTCGCGCGCCTCGGTGAGTTCTACACCGAAGACGCGGTGTTTCAAGACCCGTTTAACAAAGTGCTGGGCCACGCCGCGATCAAACACATCTTTGACGATATGTTTGTGCGCTTGATCGATCCCAAATTTGTCATTACCGAGACGATCGAAGAAGATAATCGCGTGTTGCTGGTGTGGGACTTTAGTTTTCGTATCAAGGCGCTAAAGCCGGATCTGAAACGCACCATTCACGGTACTTCGCTGATTCGTTTTGCGGCCGACGGTCGCGCGTTGTCGCACCGCGATTATTGGGATGCGGCAGGTGAGCTTTACGAGCAGCTGCCAGTGATTGGCAGCGTGATGCGCGCGCTTAAGCGGCGGATGGCGTAAGGGTTACTCGAAGAACAAACTCGCCAATTGGCGGACATCTTCAAGCAAAAATGTCTGAAGATGCCGGTCGAACTTGGGCGGCGTTATCGGGGAACTTCTAAAAACCTCGAAATTGTCGTCATTCCAGCGAACAACCACGAGGGTTGCGCCGATCTGGAATCCAGTGTACCGTAAGATCAATGAGTTACGAAGGTCTGAATCCCAGCGCAGTTACCAAACTAAGCTGGGACGACGGAGTCATTAGAAGTACCCAATCGGATACTTATAACAACCGTCGCGACCGGGAGGACTCGGCGAAGAGGAGCGGAATGGATCGCGAAAACTTTCGCGACGCGGTGAGCATTTTTTCTTGATTGGAAGGGATTGGAAATGTCGCCCTGCCGAACCAGATTGTGTCAACTGTTCACGGCGTTCCGCATGCTTGGTCTATCAGGGTGCTCTACAGGTGCTTGGTATGATTTTTTCAAGGTGCCGCCCAAAGCCGCTGTAGCGAAATCAAGACAGACGTTGACCGGCGTAGTTGTTTGGCCACCACTTGTTATTCTTACGAAACCTACAAGAAGGAGGGCGGGGGAACGGTGCCGCAGAAATCGAATAGCTCGCGTACGGGCACCCCACCATTTTCAGAACGGGTAGTCCCTTTGCCTGCACACTAAGGCTAGGTTGAGGCGGTATTTGGAGTTGCCGCATATGTGACGCGGTGGGAGGCTGAAGGGGGAACGCCTGCCGAAAACCGCAGTTGTTACTAGCGTTTCGGCGCTTTGTCGATGTACTCAAACACCTTGATGACGCGCGAAACACCGGAAGTTGTGCGCGCTACTTCTGTCGCGGCGTCACCTTCTTCTTTGGTGACAATCCCCATTAAGTAAACCACACTCGCCTCGGTCACAATCTTGACGTGGTTTGACGAGAAACCCTTCGCACCAAGGAAACGTGCTTTGACGTTGGTGGTTATCAGCGCGTCATTTGAGCGCGCGGCAAGAGAGGATTTGCCGCCTACAGTTAACTCGTTGGTGACGTTCTTCACACTCGCGATTTTACGAATCGCGTCACCGACATCAGCCTTCATTTTTTCGTCGCCCACTTCTCCCGTAAGAAGTACGCCGAGGTTGTAGCTCGTGACGTTAACGTGTGAGTCCTTGAAGCGCTCGACGATCACAGAACGCGCCTTCCACTCTATATTCTCATCTTCGACGTAGAAGCCGGTTGAGCGACGATCATCGACTACAAGAGCGGTCGCGCCCACCCCGACTGCTGCGATGGGAAAACAACCTTGCAGCGTAATTGCCGACGCTACCAACCCAGCCACCATCAAAAATCGCTTCATTTTGTCTCCTGCAAATAGGGGTTAAATTATCTGACCAACGCCGCGCAGTGCTGGAGACCACTTAGGCACTGAAGGCGTCCTTGATCCATTCGACGCTCGCATTGTCCATTTCGTTCATCAGTATGGCATCAAAGCGGCACGGCGGAGTGTGCTGAAGGGCGGCAAGATAGTGCTGCGCGGTCGCAACGAGACGTCGTTGTTTGCTGACGTGAATGCTCCCCCCTGCGCCACCAAAGTTGCTCGAAGCGCGCATTCGCACTTCGACAAATACAAGTGTCTCGCCGTCTCGCATGATGAGATCGATCTCACCGAACCGGCAGCGGTAGTTACGCGTCACAGTCTTCAACTTCCGCGCATGAAGAAATTGTTCAGCGAACCGCTCCGCGGCATCACCCGACGTCTTGGTCGTCAATGTCTGATTCCCGGTGGCGTCAGCTGGGGAACCACAACTACTCAGCGGGTTTGGCGACCTTCGGTCGACCGTCGTGCATTTCGAGTATCGGCAGTGCTCGCAAAAACTGGTTGCCATCGAGTGTGATGCGGCCGGTGACGCCGTCAATCGGCGCAAACGGTTGTTTGGCGTTGCTCCGCACTGGCACCGGTGCCGTTGAAACCACCACACCACCCGCTGCTGTATTTGTCTGGCCGACGGTTGCCGTGTTGGCCAACGCATAGACGATTCGCCACGCATCTATACCCAGGGCGTAAAGCCGTTCGTAATCGGTCGGCATTCCATCCTGAGGTCTTGTGTACGCCATCACGGCTGTATGGTCGCGTTCGGCAAACCACGGAATCTCTGGATACTTAACACTATCAAGATCGAGGTTTTCCACGGCACCCGCGCGCGGATCAAACGACTGCGCCGTGGCAAACACCGGTATGCCTTGTGGCAAGAAGGGCCGTGCAAAGCGAGCCACTGACATGTCTGCAGCAAGGAACACGACATCGGCTTTTGCGGCGTCGGTTTTTTCCATCGCTAGCTTCACTTTTGGTCCATCGTCAACGTTGCCGGAAAACGCGATGCGTGTTGCGACCGTACCACCGAGCTTAAGCCACTCTTTTTCAAATGCCTCTTGGATGCGCTTGGCCAAAGTGGCGTTCCCCACAACAATGGCGACGTTGCGAAACCCTTCCGCTGCGGCGGCGCGTGCGGCGAGTCTTGCATCCCAGTCGAGTGAGAGCGTAATGTGGAAAAAATTGTTGGCGTCGGCGCGTGAGAGATCCGCTGGTGTGTTCAACGCCAGTGTGGGCAAAAATCCAGCTTCCCTCGCCACAATGGTCGCGCCGTCGCGCGTCAGCCCCGCCACAATCGCCACGGCACCCTCCGTCACTGCCTTACGATACAGCAACGCCATCGACGTGGTCTCGTCGTCGGCGAAGTACACGCGCGCCTCAAATTGCGGTTTACCGCTCAGTTCGGCGGCGGCAAGAAAGCCTGCCTTAGCGGCTTCTGCAGCTTTGCCGAGGGATTTTGATGACAGTGGCAGGATGAGTGCAATCGATTTTGGTTTCTCGACCGGCGGCGCGTCTGTTGCCGTCTTGGCGGGCCCGCTTTCCTTCGCCCCGGATGCAGGGGCGGATGCAGGAGAGGACGGTGTGGCGGCGCTCGCTGGTGGCGACGGGTCGACGATGAGCGGCGCGGGTGTATCACTCGCCTTTTGCGGCGCGGCCGACTTTTCTTGCGATACTGCGGACATCGACATTGACGCCAGTAGCACCGAAAGCATCAATGGCGCACATCGAATAGCCCGTCCGACCAAGCTCGGTTCAGGGGGCGCGGTTGATTCGGTGCCGTTGCTTGTATTCAGAACCAGAACCATTGATTGACACCACTTATGCAAAACGAGGGAATCGAGTCCGGACAACAAGAGGTGAAACTCGAGCCTGCATTATATGTGGTGGCCACTCCCATCGGTAACCTAGGTGACATCACCGAGCGCGCGCTCGATATGCTCCGGCGCGCGGATGTGATCGCCGCAGAGGACACACGGAATTCACAGTCGCTGCTGAGTCACTACGGCATCAAGGCCCGCCTAATCGCGGTACACGACCACAACGAGCAGCAAGCGGCGGGTGGTGTCGTCAAGCTCATCACGGAGGGCAAGATTGTGGCGCTGGTGACTGACGCCGGCACACCCGCCATCAGCGATCCTGGCGCACGAGTGGTTGCAGCCGTCCATGCCGCGAATTTGAAGGTGGTGCCGATACCAGGCGCCTCGGCGGTGGTCGCGGCTGTCTCGGCGAGTGGGGAGGGCGAGGGCGGCTTTCTCTTTCACGGTTTCTTGCCAACCAAGACTGGTGATAGAAAGCGCGCGCTGGCGGCACTCTATCCGCTTGGGTATCCGATCGTGCTTTACGAGTCTCCGCATCGAATTGTTGAGTCGATGACCGACATCGCCGCAGTATTCGGCAGCACCCGCGAGGTCGTCGTCTGCCGAGAGATCACCAAGAAGTTCGAAACGATCAAACGACTGCCATTGGTAGACGCAGTTGCCTGGCTCGAAAGTGACAGCAATCAACAGCGCGGCGAGTTCGTGTTAGTTTTGTCAAAACCTAACGGGGACGCCACTCTTGGGGCAAAAGCGACCGAAGCGGCAATACTAGAGCGGACCTTGCGAATTTTGCTTGCAGAGTTACCAGTCAAACAAGCGGTGGCGATGGCCGTACAACTGACAGACGAAAAGAAGAACACCATTTACGAATTGGCGCTGAAGATTCGTGATGAATCGCCAGACGTCTAATGCACACTTTTATAATGCCGATATGCAAACATCTACCCAGTCACTAACCATTACGCGTCCCGACGACTGGCATCTGCATGTTCGTGACGGTGCCGCGTTGGCTGCGGTGTTGCCGCACACGGCGCGACAATTCGCACGAGCGATCATCATGCCGAACTTAAAGCCGCCGGTGCGTACCGTTGCCGACGCCTCCGCATATCGGGAGCGAATTCTGGCGGCAGTTCCGTCGGGGATGAACTTTGAGCCGCTGATGACGTTGTATCTGACGGATAATACTTCACCGGACGACATCGCTGCAGCGAAGGCGTCCGGTTTTGTCAAAGCAGTGAAATACTACCCGGCAGGCGCGACGACTAACTCGGATTCTGGTGTCACAGACATTCGTAAATGTGACGCGGTTTTCGAAGCGATGCAGCAGGTTGATCTGCCGCTGTTGCTGCACGGCGAAGTGACCGGTGATGAAATTGACGTGTTCGACCGCGAAAAAGTGTTTCTCGAAAAACACCTGATTCCGTTGGTGCAGCGCTTCCCAAAATTACGCATCGTGCTCGAACACATTACGACCGCGGACTCCGTGAAGTTTGTGTTGGCGGCGGGTGACAATGTGGCTGCCACCATCACGCCGCAGCATCTGCTGTTCAGCCGCAACGCAATTTTCAAGGGTGGGATACGCCCGCACTTTTACTGTCTGCCAATTTTGAAGCGCGAAGAACATCGCTTGGCCTTAATACAGGCGGCCACATCCGGTAGTCCGAAATTTTTCTTGGGCACGGATAGCGCGCCGCACACCAAGAATGCAAAAGAAGCCTGCTGTGGTAGTGCCGGCTGTTACTCGGCATTACACGCCATGGAGTTGTACGCCGAGGCGTTTGAATCGGTCGGTGCGCTGGATAAATTGGAAGCCTTTGCCAGTTTCTACGGGCCTGACTTCTATCGATTGCCGCGCAATACCGGCACAGTCACGCTACACAAAACCAAGTGGCGCGTCCCGGACGAAGTGCCGTTCACGGAATCGGGGCTTGTACCGCTACGCGCGGGTGAAGAGTTGACGTGGCTGATGGCCTGAGTCGGGATAGCTGGCGCGAGATTCGGAGGCAGTTAGGCGCCCCCCTCTTTGCTGCGATTCACGCTGCCGCCAATGAGTTACCCGTCGATGAATGGCCGTCTCGAGACGCGCTAAATTCCATGGCCAAGCGACGCGGTCTGTGTAACGCGTACGGTCGACCGATTGTGTTTGCGCCACCGATTGTCAATGGCGGCGCGATGGACTACGAAACGCTGATTGCCGAGAGCGGTGCGATCCCAACGCGCGACAACCGACACGACCTCTTTAACGCCTTGCAGTGGTTGTCATGTCCTAAGCTGAAGAGCGCTATCAATGCGGGACACGTGTTCCACCTTCAGCACGATCTAAAGCACGAAGCAAAGGCGCGCTCGACGCCGCGCGACGTATTGACGATGTTTGATGAGAGCGGCGTGATCGTCGTCAGTGAAGACCCCGCACTACTTAGAATGATTCGTGATTTTCGCTGGCGTGAACTATTTGTTTCTCGTCGTTGCGATGTAGTTAACAACATGCGATTTCTGTTAGTCGGCCATGGTCTTCTAGAGAAATCGCTCGCCCCGTTCATCGGGCTTACCGCCAAAGCGATATTGCTCGCGCAGCCGATCGATTCCGACCTTGATGCCGCTGCGGCAAACTGGCTCGCGAACTCGGTAAACCTCGCGTCTTCGCGTAATCTCGCCCCGTTACCGCTGCTCGGGATCCCCGGGTGGGATGTGCGTAACGAGACTCCGGCCTTCTACGAAAATGCTTCCTACTTTTGTGCAGGTTATCGGCGCTGATGGGTTCGGCTGTCCGCTTGCCGACTTACATTGAGAGTTCACAATGTTTAACCTGTTTGCCGCGGGATTGTTGATTTAGGACAAGTTTGGCAGAGCTCCCTCCGAGCGATAAAGACTATAGTCTTGATGAGACTGCCGCGCGTTAAACGTGGATCACAAGTGCGCGTGCGGCATTCATTCGTCGCCCGCCAACAGGAGGAAGACAAAATGTATTTGATGATACGTGGAGTGTGCGTAATCGCACTCCTTTTTAGTTTCGGGCAAGCGCTAGCAGCCCAAATCAAGATTTCTGGTTCCGATACGATGGAATCCCTCGCACAAAACGCCCTGTCGCAATACGCACGTGGACCGGGCAAGGGTATTGTAGTGACGACCGATTTTCGTGGCAGTGCGCAGGGCCTCAAAGATCTCTGTGAGGGGAGGGTGGCGATTGCGCTTGCTTCAACGATCATCGATAGCGAAATGGCTCTGCGCTGCCAGAAATCTGGTGTCGCGTATGTCGAGCTGCCGATCGCATTCGATGCCATAGCGGTCATCGCGCATCCCTCACGAGTCCCGATCAACGAAATTTCCCTTGCCGAACTGAAATTGATTTTCTCTCCAGAAAGCATGGGAAAAGTGACGCGATGGTCGCAAGTTCGCGCGACCTTGCCGGATACTCCGCTGACGGTGGTGTCGCTAGATCCAAAATCGGGGACAAACGCTTTTTTTGGCAATGTTGTTCACGGCATGAGAGGGTTTGTCCGCCCGGATGCAAAAACCGACAAAGATCACCTAGAAGTGGCCAAGATGGTTGCCAACGATCCAAGTGCGATCGGATTCGCTTCGCTCGGTGCGTTATCAGACAGCCGCATCGCGGTGTGGAAAGTGCCGGTAAATTTTGGGCGTGGTGCAATTTCGCCGACCCGTGAGGCCGTGCTAAACGAGTCATACTCAAAATTCGCAAGGGTTCTGTATATCTATGTATCGAAGTCCGCGATCAAGGAAAAGAATGGGCACGTTCTCGACTTAGCGATGTGGATAATGGAGCGTGCCGGAAAGCTCGCTGCGTACGAAGGATTTATCCCTTTAATTGACAAGAACTACAGCGATGGTATGAGAGCGCTGCGTGAAGCCGCGCCTAGGTAAGCACGAATTTGCTTTTCGGTTCGATTTCGACAACGCTGCCAACTTGCAACTTGCGCATGGGATAATCGGCGTGGAAGCTCACCAGACAGTCGCTGTGTACTTGTTGCATAGAGGAAGGTCCGGACTCCATAGGGCAGAGTAGTGGGTAACACCCATCCACCGTGAGGTGAGGATTAGAGCAACAGAGACGAGCTGGTTTACTCCAGGTGAAACGGGCAATCTCTACTCGGAGCAATACCAAATAGGCAGGCGTTGATGTTGCTCGCGGAGCCTGCGGGTAGGTAGCTAGAGGCGCGCGGTAACGTACGTTCGAGATGAATGACTGTCATACCCCGGGGTTTACGCTCAGGGGCGTAACAGAATCCGGCCTATCGGTGGGCTTCCACTTTCTTGCCTAATGCGCTTGGTAGATGTCCCAGCCAAAACGGCACATCAATGCGGTGATCACGCACAAGAAAAACACGCGCAGGAAACCGCTGCCGCGGTTAACCGCAAGGTGTGCGCCGACCCACGCGCCAGCGACGTTTGCGATCGCCATCGGGACGGCTAGCTTGTAGAGAATGTTGCCGCTCCACGCGAACCACGCCGTCGCCGCGATATTGGTCGTGATATTGACCACCTTCGCGGAGGCCGATGCGGTGAGGAAGTTGAAGCCCATGAGGCCGACAAAGGCAAAGATCAGAAAGCTGCCGGTGCCCGGGCCAAAGAACCCTTCGTAGAATCCGAGTACCACCCCGACCACCGCAGCCACCAGTTGCTCATGTGACTGCGCAAATTTTGGTTGATGGAGCGAGCCAAAGTCCTTGCGCGCAAACGTATAAATCGCAACAGCAATTAGCAACGGCAAGATGATCGGCTTCAAGAGCTTCGGGTCAATCATCGTGACCGCACGTGCGCCGATGAACGCAAACACTGCAGCGATCAGTGCCGCAGGCAATACTGTTTTCCATGGAATCGATACGGCTCGCGAAATTTTTGCCAGCGCGACGGATGTACCTGCAAGTGAAACGATTTTGTTTGTGCCGAAGATCGTCGCCACCGGAGCGCCGGGAAGAAACACCAACAACGCGGGCACTTGAATCAACCCGCCGCCACCGATGACGGAATCAACAAGTCCTGCAAAAAAAGCCAGGGCTAGAAGGGCGGCGAACGACCACGAGGCGAGTGAGATGCCGGCGGCGTGGGAGAAGTCAAAATCCATGTTGTGTATTGCTGACCCTAGATTAACGAAGTCTCAACCCGAAGTTTCCTATTACTCCGAAGTTACAGAACAAGACTTGTCCGCGTATCTTGGCGTGTTCAGGCGCTTTCCCTCGAAAATTTCCCTAATTCGAACAGAGTCTATGTTGAAGTCCGTTTTCCCCGCTTCTACAGCATCGGATAGTGCCAACAGGCCGCTTTCTCGGTACAAATCCGCGAGCGCTACTCGAAGCGGCAAGGATTTGTCATTTAGCAGACGTTCTAGCAGTGCGCTCTTTTTAGGTGTCGATACCGCGGATAGAAATGTGATAAACGTCGATTCGTCATATCTCGGGAATTTTGCCCAGTGTTCTTTCCAAAACCCCATGGTGCTTATTTCTGGCGCACATCGATTTGCGACCCCTACCGCGCCGAGCTGAATTGCAAATCCACAGTCGTAGGGAATCCGGCCGCGCAGCCGTTCAGGGTTCATAGGCCACGGCTGATCTCCCGCTGATTGTAGGCAACTCCTGATCGCGCGCTCTGCGTTTTTTCTTAGGGTCTCCAAATCTTTGTAGCCGAGCTGATACTGCGCGGCGTGGCTGAGCAGTTCCGCGTTTCCTTCGTGCAGCCAAGGCGAGAGTCGGGCCTCGGACGAATAAACACCTGCGTTCCAGAGGTGAGCGAGTTCATGCGAGGCAATATCGCGGATCGTTTCCAATTGTGCGAACGTCGGCGTTGCCCAATCAGAACCGCTCAACCCGAAGCGAATCACGCTGCCAGGTACGGTGTCAGCCTGAAAACTCCGGCCCCCTACTTCGCGATTTGCCCACCCTATAAAGACAGACGGTATGCTGAGTGGTCTGGCTGCCAACTCCGTCGAGAAGAGCCGAATCAGTTGTGGCAGCATTACTGCGACTATGTTGCCAATCGAGTCTGATACGCCTTCATCGACCAGTAGTTGCGCTTCTTCCGTTTGAACAAACTTGTCGGGCCCCAAGTAAATCCATCCGCGAGGATCTTCTGCCAAGACAGATCCACGGATACTAATTCCCTCGCTAGATTTTTGTCCCCTAAAAGCGGCGACACCGCCTTTGGGGGCGATAACCTTCCATGACGTGGGCCCGTTCCCATCAAATGTTTGAGGGTACTTTGTGAATACTAGGACTCCACCGTTATGAAGGGGGATGAGTGGCGGATATCGCCGATCGCGCTGAATTCCGTCCCAGCTCAGAATGAAACGTATGCGATCGCATTTTTGTAATCGGATGCGTGAGCGGTCAAGTTCTACCGCGCAGCCTTCACTTGGCTGCCATAGCTTGGAACGCACGAAGGAATGCGTATCTGAATCCGCATCATAAAAATCGATTTGTTTTTTCAGAGTTGGATGTTGGTATTCAACGCTTGCGTTTCCCGCGCCAACGTAGCGAAGCACGATCTCTGATATGTTCGAATTCGCGAGCGGCGTCGTAGTGGCAAAGGCGCTGAATAGGATGGCCAAGAGGGAATTTCGATCGAGATTCATATGTTGAGAATGGCAATTGAGGTTGGCTTACTAGACAAATTTGAAGCTTCTATCATTGTGCACTTTCCGGCAAAAGGACACGTATGGACGTGGAATCTCGCGGCGGGAAGAGATTTATGTATAAAATTACAGTAATTGCCTGATTTTTCAGCAAAATTCCTGCGAAGTTACTTTAGGTATTAATGCTATCTCATTAATTATCAACGGAGTTTTCCACAGGCTATTTCGCATCAACAAAACACGCTAAGTCCCTGAACCATAAAGAAAAAATCTCAAAAACCCGCTTGACCGCGGGTTTTTTGTTGCCTATAGTGTCCACAAGTGGTGAAAAGTGGGAATAAAGGTAGTTTTCCAGCTTTTTTCGCCCGTTTGGTGTGCGACTGGGTCTGGCCGGGCTTTGGTTTACGGTCGGAAGCTGGATTCGCACCATTTGGCTTTGTGGCGCAACAACGGTTTTTGAGGATTCGTAAACGTGTTTCAAGGTGCATCACAAATCAATCTAGACGCAAAGGGACGACTCGCGGTGCCGGTGAAGCATCGTGAAGCGTTGGCCGCGCCTTCCGCCGGCAAGCTGGTGATGACCGCGCATCCGCACAAGTGCGTACTGCTCTATCCGGAAGCAAATTGGGAGCCGATTCGCAGCCGCGTCATGACATTCCCGTCGCTCGATGCAACTGCATCAGTCTGGAAGCGCATGTTGATTGGTTTTGCGGAGAACACCACGCTCGATAACGCGGGGCGCATTCTGCTTTCACCAGAGCTGCGCACGTTTGCCGGTATCGAAAAGCAAATCATGTTCGTCGGCCAAGGCACCCACTTTGAAGTGTGGTCGCTGACCGCCTGGAACGAACAAATCGCCGCCCTCACTTCGGGCGCTGCCGGGCTGCCGCCAGGCACTGAGAACTTCTCTCTCTAGAGGATCGAGTGAATGAAAGCCTCCACACCACCGTTCTCCTTGATGAAGCGGTGTCGGCCCTCCGTATTCTTGAAAACGGCACTTACGTCGACTGTACTTTTGGTCGCGGCGGGCATTCACGGCTCATCCTCAACACACTGGGAGGAAAAGGCAGGCTGATTGCAATTGATCGCGATGTTGCAGCCATAGAAGCGTGTGACATCGATGATCCAAGGTTTACGTTGCACCACGCATCGATGAGTGACGTCTCACAGGTGCTGGATGATTCAGGCGTTGAAAAAGTTGATGGTGTGCTGGCGGACTTAGGCGTGTCTTCACCACAGCTCGACGATGGACAAAGGGGGTTCTCGTTTCGGTTTGATGCGCCGCTAGATATGCGGATGGACCAAACACAAGGCGAGACAGTTGCAGATTGGTTGGCGAGAGCGGACGAACAAGAAATAGGGGAGGTCATCTGGCGCTATGGTGAAGAACGGTTTGCTCGGCAGATTGCAAGAAAGATTGTTGCGGCAAGGGGCCCCGGACGTCTACGGACGACGGGCGAGCTTGCCAAACTCGTGGGTGAGACCGTCCGCACACGCGAGCCGGGCTTCAACCCAGCGACCCGCACGTTTCAAGCTCTTCGGATTTTCATCAATCAAGAGCTTGAAGAAGTAGAGACGATGTTGCCGCAGGCGGTTTCTCGCCTGGCGGTTGGAGGTAGGTTGGTGGTAATCAGTTTTCATTCGTTGGAAGACCGGATCGTAAAGCGCTTCATGCAATCTGCATCGCGCAAGGATTCGCTCCCCTCGGATTTCCCGATTCGTGCCAACGAAATAAATGAAGCGACTCTGCTGCTAGTGGGCCGGGCTGTTAAAGCCAGTGACACCGAAGTAGCGGCAAACCCGCGCGCCCGTTCCGCGGTAATGCGCACCGCCGAACGCACGGGGGTGTCGCAATGATGCGTTTAAACCTTCTATTACTTGCCATTCTCGTGTTCTGCGCCCTCTCGGTTGTGACCTCGCAGCATCAAGCGCGTAAGGCGTTTATTGAGCTGCAGTCCGAAAAAGACCGCGAGGCAAAACTCGACCAGGAATGGCGTGAGCTACAAATTGAGAGTCAGACACTCGGCACACACAAACGCATCGAGCAAAAAGCGTCACGTGAACTGTCGATGACCTTGCCCGACCCGAAGCGGACGGTGATGGTCAATCTCGACCGGCCGGCGGAATCTTCCGCATCTCCAGCCGCCCAGCCCGCGTCTGCGCCATCCGGAGTGACGAAGTGAACTACACCAGCAAAAAAATTCAAGCGCCGGAGTTGCGTTTGAAACTGGAAGGCTGGCGTTCTCGTTTGGCGCTGCTGGGTTGTCTAGCCCTGTTTGCCTTGCTTCTTGGTCGCGCGTTCTACCTCCAAGGGTTGAACAACGACTTCTTGCAGGCAAAAGGTGAATCCCGCTTCGTTCGTGTCGTTGACATGCCGGCATCACGTGGCGCGGTGCTAGACCGCAATGGCAAACCGTTGGCGATCTCGAC
>JBIIYQ010000201.1:0-4289 GCA_044346745.1 Usitatibacteraceae bacterium
GGTGCATGCCCGACATCTGGCACGTGTACCGCCTGCATTTGCGGGCGTCGTCGCTGCATCTCGGCTAAGGTCTCCAACGACAAGATATCGGTCAAATCCCCCCGAATGACCATCAGCGGAAGAGGTGGCATCGCGTCGAACAATGGCCATAAATCAGGCGTCGCGGTTCCAGCACTAAACCCCTGCGAAATAGCCGGATCGTAATCGAGCTGAGGTGTTGTTCCCACTTGGATATAGAGGTTGCGGGTCATCGCGCCCCACTGTGCATCGCTGTAATTGGGAAACGCCACGCCGTTGGTTGCGCGTGTCTGTGACACCGCGTCGGCCCACGTCAACACCGGCACGGACTTACCCACATAACTGATGATGCGCGCGATGCCGACTGGATCAATTACCGGGCCCATGTCATTGATAACTAGCGCATGCACACGTCGAGGTTGCGATACCGTCAACAGTATCCCCATCATGCCGCCGAGCGAAGTTCCAATGACCGTCACCGCTCCAACGCCAAGCGTGTCCAGTAGGCGCAACATGTCTTTGACGTACACATCGGGGCGGTATCGTGAGGGTTGTGGATCCCGCGCTGATCGCCCACGCCCGCGTTGATCCGGGCAGATCACACGATGGCTGGCACTCAACGCACTGGCAAGTCCGTCAAAGTCTTTGCTGTTGCGAGTGAGCCCGGGAAGGCACAAAACAACAGGGCAATTCTCGCGAGGGCCCGGGTAGTCGCGGGCATACAGCCGAAGTCCGTCGTCGCTGTCGAAAAACACATCGACATAGTTCATTGTTCGCATCCAATCGAATTAGAATGACTTACACCTATCGCGATACCACTAAAGCCACGAAAGTGAAATTGGCACAGATGACGCCGCCCGCCGCCAAATCCGCTCCGAAGTCTTCGAAGACCGCCCAGCCTAAGCGCGCCACGGTTGGTCGCCCGCGAAAGAGTGCTGGAACAGTTGTCGCGGCAGACAGAATTCTGGACGCGGCTGAAGATCTGTTTTCCAAGCGCGGGTACGACGGTGTCACGATGCGTGAGGTGGCCGAATTGGCGAATGTTGATTCCGCACTTGCCCACTATTATTTTTCGACCAAACAAGGCCTGTTTGACGCCGTGTTGGAACGGCGCGCGGAGTTGGTATTTTCCGAGCGCATGAAGGCGTTCGATGACTACGAGGCCGCTGCCGGCAGTAACGTAACCGTCGAGGGAGCGGTGGCCGCATTTGTGTTGCCGTTGCTCGAACGAGCGCGCCTTGGCGACACCGGTTGGAAGAATTACTTCCGCCTGATCGCGTTGGTGAACAATGATGCTTCGCACGTTGCGTTGTCGATCATGTCCTACTTCGACCCGCTGGTGCATCGCTTGATATCGATGGTCAAACGTGCGTTGCCTCAGGCCAAAGAGGAAGAGCTGTTTTGGTGTTTTCATTTCCTGACTGGTTCGCTCACGTTGGCGCTTTCTCGCACCGGTCGTCTGGACCGCGTGAGCGGCGGCAAATGCCTGTCCGACGACCTCGCCTCGATTGAGCCACGAATGGTCGAGTACTGCGCTGCTGGTTTCCGCCAGTTATGCCAAACAAATGGGCACACCGGCAAAACGTCTGGCGACGCGCGAGGAGGCAAATCGCGCGCCGCCAGTGCCGAAAACAAACGCGTTAGAACTTGACCGTTACAGACGCTTTCACGGTACGTGGATCACCGTAGAACGTGGTCACGGTGTTAAAGAATCCACCGAACAGATAACCCGCCGTTTTGTAACGTTTGTCGGTTAAGTTGCGACCGTTCAACGCGACTTGCAAGTTACGATCACGGCTGGTCCACACCAAGCCCGCATCCCAGACGGTGTAGGCTTCTTGCGCGATCAACTGCGCACCCGCGACGTTTGCATCAAGTGCCGCAATACCGGTTGGCTTTACGATTTCGCCCTGATAGATCTTGCTCTTGTACGAGAAGCTATTCGACAGCGAAAGTGTGCCACTGCGACCCAGCACAGGCATCGACCAATCATAGGTGCCGGTGATGTTTGCCGACTGTTTAGGTGTGTTTTGGAACTCCGCCGATCCGGCGATATTCACCAATGCAAGTGTTGCCGGATTAGCAACCAACCACTCTTTATACTTTGCATCAATGAAGCTCACCATACCCGTGAGGCGGAAAGCATCGGTGACACGTGCGGTTGCTTCAAACTCGAGTCCGTTGATCTTCGCTTTACCCGCATTCGTCAGTGAGCCGGAGAAACCCACCACGGCACCGGCAGCATTAAACGTTGGCACCGAACCCGGGATCTGCACATTGGTGTAGTCGGTTGTGAACGCGGCGATATTGGTTTGCACTCGGCCGTTGTTAAAAGCCGACTTGAGGCCCAACTCAAAGGTCTTTACGATTTCGGGCTCAACCCCTTTGCGCTTGGCCAGTGACGCCACGCTTGTCGGCAAGCCGCCCAAGTCCATGCGCGGATCAAACGAGCCACCTTTAAAGCCTTCGGAGTACGTACCGTAGAGGTTTTGCTCTGGGGCAAATTTCCAGCCGAAGCCGACTTTGGGGGTGAATTTTGTGTCCGTACGACTGAGGTCGCTCTTGCTCATATCCGTGAGTACCGGCAACGCAATGGCGGCCGGGTTTCCCAGCGTAGGCGAACCAGCAAGTCCCAGATAGTTACGTTTGAAGATACGCGCTTCGCGTTTGTCGCTCGTCTGACGTCCACCGATGGTCACGTTAAAGGTGTTCGAAACGTTATAGGTTGCATCGGCAAACGCCGCCCAAGTCTTGGTATCGAAGTCGCCCAACGTGTATAGAGAGAGGCCGCCCGAGGCATTAAACAGCGCATCAAACTCCGCAAAGGCATTTGCCTTCATGAAGAACACGCCGGCCACACCCTGCCACTTGCTGCCAGTGTAGGTGAATTGGATTTCCTGGCTATCTTGTTTGTTGCGATAAAAGGCAGGCGCTTCAAACAGCGCGGTATTCAGTGAGTCAAAGTCAATCGGCGCAACTGAGTCATCGGCGCGATGGGCGGCGATCGCCTTTACAGACAAGGTATCACTCAGCGCCAAATCAACGAGCAGCGAGTGGCCCCAAGTTTTGACCTGTTGCGCTTTGCCGAGCACGCTGTAAAGATTTGCTCGGGTATCGTAGTTACCGCCGAGTACCGGTTCGTTACCCGGTGCTACACCCGGCGTCAGACGATAACCTTGCTTAGGCGCTGAATCATCAACCGTACGATCCGCCGCAAGGCGAATGAACAGCGAACTATTTGGCGTGAACTCGGCACTGATGCGACCAGCGGTAACGTCCTTGTTGTAATTGTCCTTGCCATTTACAACGTTTTTGCCGAAGCCATCGCGGTTGAAGGTTGCGATGGTGCCGCCTAGCTTAAAGCCATCAGTCAACGGTGTGCTGGCGCGGACGACCAGATCACGTTGGTTGTAGGAACCCAAGGTACCCTTAACGCTAAACTCGGCTTTGTCAGCGAGTTTGCGCGTGACGTACTTGACCGCGCCACCAATGGTGTTGCGGCCATAAAGTGTGCCTTGTGGTCCACGCAAGACTTCAATACGCTCGAGGTCGTAGATGTCGGTGAGCGCACCTTGTGGTCGCGAGAGGTAGATGTCGTCCAAATAGATGCCGACACCTTGCTCGAAGCCGGGCAGCGGGTCCTGTTGACCAATACCGCGAATGAACGCGGTCAATGTGGTGTTGGTTGCCCGCGAGGCTTTGAGTGTTGTGTTCGGCACAATGTCCGCAAGTGCAGTCACATCCGGAATGCCCGACTTCTCCAAAAATGCCCCGCCGATGGCGGTGACGGCTCCAGGCACATCTTGTAACAACTCATCGCGTCGGCGCGCCGTCACAACGATGCTTTCGACTTTGCCATCGTCAGCTTTTTCAGCGGAGGCGGCAGAGGCGGGCTTCGGTGCAGGCGTTTGCTGCGCGTAGACGGTACCTGCGGCCGCAAAAAGAGCAGCGATGGCGACGCTCATATACTTCTGTGTCATGGGTAACTCCTCCGGAGGGTTTATTGTTTGCCGTAGCGGTTGGCGTTGATCGGGGTGCGTGTTTGGGATTTCGCTTGCGCTTGTGTTCTTGCGCTTTTGGTCTTGCGAACACACACGTTCTATCGTTAAAATTCATTAGTTAGTGAATTAATGATAACAAACACAAAACTACGGCGCAAGGTACTTTGATTGTGCGCCGCAGCATTGTTATTCCATTGCGCTCATCGAATCGTCGGTTCATGAAAAAACTCGGATGTCTTTTGTTCGCCCTTTGTGTCACCGCAAGCGCCG
>JBIIYQ010000202.1:0-4277 GCA_044346745.1 Usitatibacteraceae bacterium
CGGTGTGTGTTTCGATGATTGCGACCGCTTCGGCGATTGCCGCTTGTCGTGTGCCGAGGTTCTGATCAATGACGCGGCCGAGGCTATCGAGTGTATGCAGGTAGGCGTCTTCAACTTCATGCACTTCAGGTTCAATATCGCGCGGTACGGCGAGATCGACCAAGAACATGGGTTTGTGCCGTCGACGTTTGATGGCCCGTTCGATCATGCCCTTACCAATGATCGGCAGGGTCGAGGCGGTGGAGGTGATAACGACGTCAAAATCATGAATACACGACGGTACTTCGTCGAGTGCCATTGGCGTGGCGTTGAACTGCTCGGCGAGCGCCGCTGCATTGGCCAGTGTACGGTTTGCGACAACGATGGCTTTGGGGTTAAAGGCCGCAAAGTGTGTTGCGGCCAGTTGAATCATTTCACCGGTGCCGATGAGCAACACCCGTATCTGTTGCATATCGCCGAACAATTGTGAGGCGAGTTTGGCGGCCGCAGCGGCCATCGAGACTGACGTTGTTCCAATGGCGGTTTGGGAACGCACCGTCTTGGCAACTTGAAAGGTTTCCTGAAACAAGCGGTCGAGCGGGCCGGACAGTGCGTTGGCGTCGTTGGCAATCTTGACAGCCATTTTCACTTGTCCCAACACCTGCGGCTCGCCGAGGATCATCGAATCAAGTCCGCTGGCCATACGGAACGCGTGGCGGGGGACTTCTGCACCCTTTAGACGGTACAGGTGGGGGCGGATATCAAGTCCGCGAACACTCGGCAACTCTGCGACCCAGTTGGCGGCACGATCAAGGATATCCACGTGCGGCGCCCGAAAGTACAGCTCGGTTCGGTTGCAGGTGGAAAGCAGCGTAGCCTCATCGGCGCGCGTTGCGCGACGCAATGCGTCGACGGCGTCGCGCTGGGCGGCGGCAGGGAAGGCCACTCGTTCCCGAACTTCGATAGGGGCCGTTCGATAATTCAGGCCCAACGCAAAAAGCGCGGTTTGCGACACCAAATTCCTCCGGTTTCCGGGTTTTTTGCCTGCCTCTGGTGAGACATCCCGCTTAATAATGTGTAAAGTAAACCTTACAGTTCGTTTTGTCAAACTCGGTAGTGATTGAATATATGCAGATTTTTCCGCGGGCAGTCTTTCGAAAAGCAGGCTACTCCAGCGCGACCGCTGTTATAGGGCCGATTCGTTGATGGGGCAACCATTCCCGTTTTCGGCCATCGTAGGCCAGGAAGAAATGAAGCGCGCGATGATCATCGCCGCGATCGACCCATCGGTCGGGGGCGTGTTGATTTTGGGTGACCGCGGAACCGGGAAGTCAACAGCGGTGCGGTCTTTGGCGGCTTTATTGCCCAAGATCCGCGTCGTTGCTGGTTCTCGCTATAACGCATCGCCTGACGCCCCGCCAATTCCGGGAGATGAGGTCGCCGCAAAAGCAAAGACGTTGATGGTCACCGTACCGGTGGTCGATCTGCCGCTGGGCGCCACCGAAGATCGTGTCGTTGGCGCGTTGGATTTGGAGCGTGCGCTGTCGCGTGGCGAAAAGGCCTTCGAGCCGGGCCTGTTGGCGCGTGCCAATCGAGGGTTTTTGTACATCGACGAAGTGAATTTGCTTGAAGACCACCTAGTCGATTTGCTAATCGACGTTGCCGCCTCAGGCGAGAACGTTGTTGAGCGCGAAGGTTTGAGCATTCGGCATCCCGCGCGATTTGTATTGATCGGCAGTGGCAATCCAGAAGAGGGCGAGTTACGCCCGCAGTTGCTGGATCGTTTTGGGCTCTCGGTCGAGGTGCGGACGCCAACCATTTTGGAAGAGCGCATCGAAGTCGTGAAGCGCCGTGATCAGTTTGAGACGGATTCCGAGGCCTTCACGGCGAAGTGGAAATCGGCGCAAGACAAAACGCGTCGACAAATTGTCGCGGCGCGCGACCGACTTGCGAAGGTCGAGGTAACCGACGCCGCGCTGCGCCGCGCCGCCACACTGTGTATGAAACTCGGCACCGACGGGCTGCGCGGTGAACTGACGTTGATCCGCGCCGCGCGCGCTTTCGCCAGCTTTCAAGGGGCGAGCGCTGTCGGCGATAAACACTTGCAGCCTCTCGCGGCCTCGGTGCTGCGCCATCGCCTGCGTCGCGACCCGCTGGATGACTCCGGCTCTACTGCCCGCGTGCAACGGGCGGTAGACGAAGTCTTCGCCGCGGGTTGATTGACAGCGCGAGATGCCCACTAAAGCCGCGCCCCTCGCAAGCTAACACTGTGCCGACCAACGCCCAATCTCGCGACGCCGGTCAACGCTCCAATGCGGTGCCGGTTGTTGCTGATGCGTTGTCAGCTGAACCAAGTGCTGGTCAGGATGGACCGTGGTTTGCGGTCTGGCAATTGGCCTTGACTGCTGCTGCCGTGCTCGCCGTCGACCCCACGCGCCTGAAGGGTGTGGTGATTCGCTCCCGGGCAGGGCCGGTGCGCGACGCGTGGCTCGCCGCATTCGCGCGGATGCTTCCAGAGGGGGCGGTACTGAAGCGTGTGCCCGCGAATATTGCCGACGCCCGCTTGCTTGGTGGTTTGGATCTCGCGTCCACGTTGGCCTCCGGAACGCCTGTCGCCGAACGTAGCGTACTTGCAGATTGTGATGGCGGCGTAGCGGTATTCGCGATGGCCGAGCGCATGTCGTCATACACCGCCGCAAAGTTGGCAGCGGTCATCGATTCCGGCGTGGTGGTCGTCGAACGGGATGGGTTTCAGTTGCGCCATGAGACAACCTTCGCCTCGGTGTTGCTCGATGAAGGTATTGAGGACGATGAGTCTGCCTCCGTCGCGCTCGCCGACAGGATGGCTTTTCATATTGATCTGACAGATTTTCCCGAGCGGCTTTTGCGCAATGAGCGCCAAAGACACGACGGCGTGTATGGTGAGGAGACCGAAGGCTTCGCAGTTTCTGCGGACGATGTCATCGCCGCACGCCTAGTGTTGCGTGAAGTTGCTGCCACCGACGATGTGATTCAAGCCCTCACCTCGACCGCATTTGCAATTGGTGTGGAAGGAATGCGCGCGCCGAATCTGGCGATTCATGCGGCGCGTGCAATCGCCGCACTCAATGGCCGACGCAACGTCTCGGAAGACGACGTACAACTGGCCGGACGGCTAGTACTCGCCGCGCGTGCCACGCGACTACCGCAGCCGCCGCCAGAAGATTCCGCTGAGACTGAGCAAGAGCAAGAGCCACTACCTTCCCCGGAGAACGAAGACAGCGGCAGCGATGCCGAGCCGCGGGAAAACACGGACACCCCCGAATCAGACAAGCCGGAAGAAGAGCAAGAGGTCAACGTTGACCAGCCGCTGGAAGATGTGGTGTTAGCCGCGACGGCAGCAGCCATTCCGCCGAAGCTACTGTTGAAACTAATGATGCAGGGCAACACCTCGCGCGGTTCGAGTAAATCCTCGGGGCCGTCGGGCCAGGCACGAAACTCCACCAAGCGCGGCCGTGCTGTGGGGTCGGTCCGCGGTGACATTCGTTCGGGCGCCCGGATGAACGTGCTCGCAACACTGCGTGCGGCGGCGCCGTGGCAGCGGCTGCGGGCGCAGGCGTTGGCGGCTAATCCTCATCACGTGCCTCGACAAGGGCGATTACATATCCGCAAAGAAGATTTCCGTATCAATCGTTATCAGGAGCGCGGTGAGACGACGACTGTGTTCGTGGTGGATGCCTCCGGCTCGTCTGCACTAAATCGATTGGCAGAAGCCAAAGGCGCGGTTGAATTGCTACTCGCCGATTGTTATATCCGCCGAGACCGCGTCAGTGTCATTGCTTTCCGTGGACGCGACGCCGAAGTGTTGTTGCCGGCGACCCGTTCACTGGTGCGTGCCAAACGAAGCCTAGCCGGATTACCCGGCGGTGGTGGCACGCCGCTCGCCAATGGTATCGACGCCGCGCGCGAAATGGCGGAGGGTTTGTCGCGCCGTGGCGACACGGTGGTTGTGGTGATGTTGACCGATGGCAAAGCCAACGTTGCACGTAATGGCGTTGGCGGCAATCGTCCGCTCGCCGAAGCCGATGCGATGTCAGCGGCCAAAAGTCTCCGCCAAGTCAATGGCGTGCGCGCGTTGTTTGTTGATACCTCGCCAACGGCGAATCCGCGTGCCGAAGCGCTGGCAAACGCCATGGGAGCGATTTATTTGGCGCTACCGCATGCTGGTGCGCGTACGCTCATGAACGCTGTGCAGGTTGCTGGCAGCCTAACCAAAGCCACGGCGCGATGAATATGGCGGAGCCACTTAACTGGGAACG
>JBIIYQ010000203.1:0-4208 GCA_044346745.1 Usitatibacteraceae bacterium
CAACAAATACTGTTGGGCGCTTATGATCATTGAGTGAACAGCATTGGGTCTGTCCCCGAGTTTTCTGCGCTGGCGCTGCTGCTCCTTGGAGTGCTGCGGCGGCCCTTACATCCCGAACAAACGTCTGGTGACCGCTAGGAAGAGGCGGTCACCGATAAGCATGCGCAATCGTGGCAGCCAGATCGCGCCAGCTCCAACGGGCACACGCCATCCGCCGCCGCGACGCTCCAGCGCATTGACCATTGCGCGAGCCGCCGCTTCAGGCCTCAAACCTTTGCTGGCATGCTCGTGCCAAGTCTGGACCAACTTCGTATTGAGATCGCCGTATGCAGAGTTTTCGTACGCTGGTGCAAGCTGCGGGACTAGTAGCGTCGCAATGAACTCTGGTGCCAGGAGCTTGACGCGGATGTTGAAGCGGCCGACTTCGTGCAGAAGACCTTCGCACCACCCTTCGAGAGCATGCTTGCTTGCGCCATAAATCGCCTCGCCAGGAGGCGTTATCTTTCCGGCCAGTGAGCCAACAACGGAAATGGTCCCGCCCCCGCGCTTGCGAAGCCCCGGCAAGGCAGCGCGCGCGATATTGACCACACCCCAGAAATTGGTCTCCATGATTGCCCGCGCCTGCGCCATGGGTAGGTCTTCAATTGTTGCCGGTACGTTGGCACCCGCATTCAAGACATAGAGGTCTGCGCCGCCAGACGCGTCGAGGTTCGCGACCATCGTCTCGACCGCAGCGAGATCGGTCACGTCGAGCGTTCGGCCTTCGATTCGACCGGGCGTCGCTGAATCGCCTTGCGGCACGATCCCGCGTCGCGAAACGCCGATCACGTCCCACCCGCGCCGAGCGAGTTCGAGGCAGATTTCTGCGCCCAGACCAGAAGAGGCCCCCGTGACAAAAGCACGGCTTCGTTTGCCAGATGCGCCGGTCATCACTTGCCCCGCATCTTGCGAAGCGCGCCGGCCACGCGCGACCATTGCCACATGCTGACGCCCGTAAAAAGCAAGACGAGCGACACGCTCTGAGCGACGAACGCTGCGGACGGATTTTCGATCAACGGCGAGAACAGTGCGTTTGGTGTCATCATTTCTTCCTGACAGTGTCAAGATAAATATTCTCATCAACTCTATCCACCGTCAAGATAAGATATGATTCATTCGAATGCACCCCCCAAAACGACGTGAATCCCACAGAACTTGCCCGGGCCCCGCAAACTGCCGAGCGCGGATGCCACCACGGTGACCTTGCGGCAACACTGCTGGACGCGGGTGAGGCCGAGACAACGCTAGGGCTCAGAGTCAAATTGTTTTTCAGAAATGGAGTCTGGTGCCGAGGCGAACATCATCCGGTAACCACCAGTCTGAATGGACAAGCTTCCTTTCCACCTGACCAGTTTCCGATTCGCCTGTGAAATGAGCCCACTGCGGTTTGGCACCGAAGGGTAGCCACAATACTGAACGAAACAATCCATGGACATGACACGGCACCAACGTTCTTCTGGGGCAAGCTTGCTTGCCAGGGCCGCGTGCGGAACAGCGCACGCGGCTTGATCCTGATGGGTGACTGGCGCGACTCTGGTTTTACCCGAGTAGGCAGCCAATGTATCGAAGAAACGGAGGTGATGAAGAAACTTGGAACAGGAGCGGTATCTGAATTAACCTGATTGCATCAACAGCGAGAAATTCGTTCGCTTACTTGACACGGGCCAGCTAATGGGTGACTCCTTTTTCCCCCATTGTCTCCTTTTCTTGGTTTATCCTCAAGAGACCGGACAACTATCGTGACAGAGGGGGAACCCAGCGCCAAGCAAGCCGTTTCGTTAAGCGACTTTTCGCAGCCTGATCGCAACCAGAACGAACAAGCCGGTTAGGCCGACAAAACACGCGAGCGACCAAACCGGCACAGGCAAGCCAAGCGTCGAATACTTGTCCGCACAGCCGCCGGTAGCAAACAAAAACTCCGGCCACCAATCTGTCATGGGCAACTGATTAACAAAAATGCCAATCGGGTCACGCTGGCACGAAGTCATGTCGGAGCCCTTCAGCACCTGCCACAACGCCAAGCCGCCACCGCCCGCCGCTAAGATGGCAGCGACAAACGCTACGGCGCGCTTCGGCCAGATTGCCCCTGCTAGCGAGGCAACACCCAGCAAGAAATAGGCGTAACGCTGCAAGATACAAAGTGGGCAGGGCTGTTGTTTTTCCGGCCCGTGTTGCAGGTAGAACACGTACACCAGCAGCCCAAAGCAAAACACAGCGATGGCCGCTAGTACGACACGGGATTGTGACTTGGTCATGTTGGTGAGAGCTTAGGCGAGTACCCGAAGTTCCCGTAGCAGCACCGACAACATGGCGAGATCACTTTCACGCGCAGCCTTCAGGTCGGCCATCACTTCATACATATGTGCGAGTGCCTTGCCGTGGTGCTGCTCCCAAACCGTGATCGCCTTGGCGGTACCTTCGAGCGTATTTGCTTCTGGTGACAGTTGCAACACGCTTTCGGTCAGTTGACGCTGCAAGTTAGCGAGGTCATCACGCATCGCCTCTCGCGCCATGGCTTGCCAATGTGAGTCGGTAGGCAGTTTGCCGACCTGGCCCGCCACCCAATTCAGCGAGAGCTTGCCGGCCAAGGCGAAGTACACCGCCGCCGCGACCGTCACCGGACGCTTCATTTCGCTCGACGCCTCGACAATATCCAACACTGAGTACATGGCATCGGTTCGTGCGATGGCACTTGCCAGTCCGCTTGGCACACCCTCGGCAACCAGGTCATCGTGTTTACGTTTTAGGTTTGCCACCTCTTCGCTCGAAATCAGGCTGGCCAACTGGTTGCTGACTGCAGAAACACCCGGCGCGAAGAAGGCTAATACATCGGTGATGGGCATGCGCTCGCCGCGACGTCGCAGGAACCACAGCGTGGAACGCAGCACCAGTCTGCCGACCTCAATCAGCATCGCGTTTTGTGTCGCCGCAGGTACGATGTTATCCAGCTGATCAATTTGTTGCCAGACACCGTTGAGCTCCAGAATGTCGCGGCTAAGGATATAAGCGCGAACAACTTCGGGAGCGGTTGCGCCGGCTTCCTCACACATCCGGTGTACAAATACGCTGCCGGTGCGGTTGATGGTGACGTTTGCAACTTCGGTGGCGATGATCTCGCGCTTCAGCGGATGCTGCTGCATGATGTCCCGAAACCGAGTCTGCAGTGGTGTCGGGAAATAATCCACCAGCGCCTGTGCGACGTAAGGATCGTCCACCAGATCTGACGCCAGCAACTCATCGAATAACTCCATCTTGCTATAGGCGAGCAAGACCGCGCGTTCAGGCGCGGTCAGGCCGAGCTTTTTCTCACGGCGTTCGGCGATTGCGTCGTCGTTTGGCAAGTACTCCACTGCGCGATTCAACCGGCCGGTCTTTTCCTGATGACGCATAAAGCGCGCCTGCGCGTCGAGTAACTTCTCGGCGCGGTTTCCGGAAACCGATAGCGACTGTGTCTGATAGTAGTTGTCTTTCAGGACAAGTCGGCCGACTTCGTCCGTCATTTCTGCGAGAAGAGGCTCACGATCTTCGGCTTTGAGGAGGCCGCTATCAACCGCCGCGCCGAGCAGAATCTTGATGTTCACTTCGTGGTCGGAACAGTCCACACCCGCCGAGTTGTCGATGGCGTCAGTGCAGATGCGAACACCGGCAAGTGCCGCCTCGACACGGCCGAGTTGTGTCGCGCCAAGGTTGCCACCTTCCGCCACCACTTTGCAGCGTAGTTCGTTGCCGTTGATACGGATGGCGTCGGTCGCTTTGTCGCCAACCTCACCGTGCGACTGTCTGCTCGCTTTGATGTATGTGCCGATGCCACCGTTGTAGAACAGATCCACAGGCGCTTTGAGAATGGCGCGCATGAGTTCCACGGGTGTCATGCTGGCAACAGCAGCGTCAATCCCCAGCGCGGTTTTGACTTCCGGCGTCAGTTCGATTGACTTCGCCCCGCGTGCATAGACGCCGCCCCCTTTGGAGATGAGGCTCTTGTCATAGTCATCCCACGATGAGCGCGGTAGTACAAACATGCGTTCGCGCTCGGCGAAGCTCTTGGCCGCATCCGGCGTTGGATCGAGGAAGATATGCCGATGATCAAAAGCCGCGACGAGTCGGATGTGTTTGGAAAGCAGCATGCCGTTGCCGAACACGTCGCCGGACATGTCACCGACACCCACCAC
>JBIIYQ010000077.1:0-13468 GCA_044346745.1 Usitatibacteraceae bacterium
GAGAGGCGTATTATTCAGGACCGCCGAGTTAAACTCGGCAGTCACTGCACTACTCGACTGAACTGCATTGGTAACCGCGTTTGCGGTCGGCGAATTCGGCGCAACCACCGCCACAATGGCTGCGGCAAGATTTGCCAACTGCGGGGCAGCAGTTGGATTCTGGGCGATAGCGGCGGCCAGAGCCGCTTGAATCGCTGCAGGATTACCGACCGTCACCGTCGCGGTTTGACCTGGTGTGGTCGCTGGTGTTGTAAGTACGCCTTGGCCGGCGACAACCGAGACCGGTGCAGGCACGGGTGTGCCGGGGGGTGAACCGACTGGAACACTTGGCGCGAAAGAAACCACACCAGTTGAAACACTCAGAATCAACGTGCCACCGTTAACGGCGATTGAAACATCAGTGCCGCGAATACCGATGGTCGCCCCAGCCGCCCGATAGCCAACGGCTTGTGGCCGAGCTTTCCCAATCAGTCCAGTGACTGCTCGCATACCACCGGTAATCAACGAGAGCAATACGTTGCTCTGTCCGGGGTTGGTTGCATTATAAGTGTAGGTCGTTACGGCAAATGTTGAGTTGGCGGCTAACGACACTATTTGGCCGTCCAGAAAACGCAACACGATACTTGACTTTGCTGCAGTCGTGATCGATTCGCCTTGGTTAATGCCGTCACCCTGACGTAGTGTCCGCGCCGCTGCGGCCGGCGAGCCCGGCACCACGGTGGCAGACGCGGTCGCTGTGCCGGACAACTCAAATACGGTTGCGACTTGCGCAAATGCCAAACTAGCGGTCGCTACAAACGAAACTACTGCTAGCGAAAAAAATAGATGCAGGTACCTCATATGCCCCCCTTCAAAAAGATGCGTCGATCAAGTTAATGCCAATTCGAAGCTGCTTTATTTCCGTTCAAATTGATGTGTTTCTTGCCGCAATATCGCTGCGTATGTTTTTGCAGACTTCTTCCCCAACCGCCGCGAACTCACCGCAAACTGTCGGCAGTGCCCCGCGCCGGGCTGCAATGGCAGTGACGTCATCTTTATGCCGCAGCGCCAAATGCCGTACTGCAGCCAGTACGTCCTGTTTAGTTGCGATGCCCAGCGTCGGCCAATTAGCCAAACCCAAGTCCACGACCACGCTCAATACGGCCGGTTCGCGCGCTCCCAAGACTGCGGCGCGACTAATGGACTGCTCCAATGCAGCATTACCACCAGGTAGCTGGTTTTGCACGAATAGCTGGTCTGATGCGAAGCTGAGAGACGACCAAAGGTAGCCCGAGCCCGGCTGTACAACGACTGCCGACGTCGAAGCACGATAAGCCGCCGCATAATCTGGTGAGGCTGGCGAAGCACCAATACTCCTCGGTTGGTAGTAAATCCTCGCCAATGTGTTCCAATAGTGACCATTCGAGGGCGCTAGACGTATTGCTTGTTTAGCATCCGCTTCAAGAGCGTTCCAAGTGGAATCGGCAATCTCCAAGCCAGTAGCCGCACGCACCTTGCCTGCTTCATACAACTGGCTGTTGACAGAAGAGATCATCTGATCCGCCACCGCATGCCGAACGGAAACCACCGCCGCGACCACGAGCACTGGCACTACAACTGATGGCAGCCAAATTTTCATTTAGGTGTCCACGGCCCTATCTTTAGAACCATAACCGTAACCGGCACCGTCATAGCCACGATAACGGCCATAACCCGAATACTCACCGTAATAGCGCTCTGCGCGCTCGATATCCAGCTGGTTCAACACGACACCCGAGATCGGCGCGTTCGCCATCGCTAAGCGCCTCAAGCCAGCCCGCGCGAGCATATACGGCGTCGAATCCGCCTTCACCACATACACCACCGTATTGGAGATCTGCGAAAGCACCACCGCATCACTTACCAGCTGCACTGGGGGCGAATCAATCAAGATGATATCAAAATCTTCCTTAAGCCTTTCGATAACCTCTGTGAACTTTGGCGAGGACAGCATTTCCTGCGGGTTCGGAGGGATAAATCCGGACGTCAAGATGTGAAAGCCACCTTGCTCGTGGAGGATGGCGCATTCTGAGAAGGGAGCAAAGCCTGACACCAAGTGTGAAAGACCTTTCTGCTCTTTATCAGCCCCGATAACACGGCTGATCTTTGGGCGACGCAAATCGGCATCCACCAGCAACACACGTTTCACCTGCGCCAACGCACAGGCTAAATTAAACGAAACAGTGGTCTTGCCCTCTTCCGGCACGGAAGACGTAACAATAATCACCTTCCTATCGGCGTCCAGCGCGGTCATCAATACGCTGGTGCGGATACTCCGAATGGATTCTGAAAACAACGATTGATTGTCAGAGAGAAACGACATCTCGGTCTTCATGGATTTCTTGCCCGTCACGGCCATCCTCTGCAGATAACCCAGCATCGGCACTCCCAAACGCGCTTCTACTTCACCCGCTGTGTTGATGGTGTTGTTGATACGGTCTAACAACAACGACAACAATATGCCGATGATCGCGGCAATGCCTGATGCAATAGCGACAATTCGGGACTTTTTCGGCGCGTAGGCGACACCCGAAACAATCGCTGGATCAATCACCCGCGCTACCGTAGATTGCAGGTCGGTGGAAACGTTGGTTTCTTTGGCCCGGTTCAAGAACATATCATATAGCTGACGATTCGACTGTGCCTCTCGCTCCAACACACCGAGCTGGAACTCTTTTCGGTTCAGGCCTTGAATCTCTGCTTTGCTTTGCCCCAATGCGCTGGAGATCGCCTGCTCGTTCGCGCGTGCAATTTCATATTCTTTAGCCACACCGGCTACCACGGTCTCCACTTGGCGTTTGGTGTTGTCGCGTGCAGCGGCTAGCTCGGCGTTGGCCTGCAGCATGCGAGGATGTTCAGGACCGTAGCGCTTGGAGGCGTCCGCGAGTCGGCGCTCGGCTTCCGCCTCGAGCTCCTTCATTTTTTGAACGGTTGGATGACGCAATACGGCAGGGATCGATTCCAAGCCTCCGGCTGTCTTGCCTTGTTTGGCCGCCTGCACTTGGTTGTAGAGGCTCTCAGCCTCGGCACGTTTGGTACGCGCGCTCACTAGACCGCTCGTTGCCTCTTCCAAGGCCTTGGATGCGCCAGACAATGCCACACCCTTGGCATCAACAATCCGTTCACGATCACGATAATCTTGCAGTGCGCGCTCGGAGCTATTGAGCTTCTGGCGCAAATCACCCATTTGTTCACCGAGCCACGCGCTCGCCTTCTGTGTCATCTTGATTTTTGACTCAAGATCGTTTTCGATGAACGTTTCAGCGAGCGTATTCGGCACCCTCGCGGCCAACTCTTTATCATGCGCCATGAAGCTAATCTGAACCAGCTGGCTATTGCGAACCGGTTGCACCTGAAGATTATCCATCAAGTCCTTGATGACACGTTTGGTGACTTGATCTTCGGAGGGTGGATCATTCGTTTGAAGCCAATACGCCGGGCTCAACACCCCTAGGCTATCACTAACTTGCGTCTGACGCGGATCGTATTCCGGGTGGGTGGACAGTTTGAGCTTCTCGACCACTTTGCGTGCGAGCTCACGAGATTTAATGATCTCCACTTGGGTTTGGAAATACTCACGGTTACCTGGTCCCATGGCGTTATAGACTTCTTCGATCGACACAACTTTGGCTTTGTTTTGCTCGATCAACAATACCGTCGTTGAGCGATACGACGGTCGCATTGAATTAACCACTAGCGTGGTAATGAGCGCCACCAGCACCACTAAGCCAAAAATACTCCATTTGCGTTTGCTAATCGAACGCCAATATTCAACGAGATCGAACGTCTCGCCCTCGGTTTGATTCTGAAAACCGAGACTCATGCCCTTGGCCAGTGGCCCCTGCATCGACGTTTGGATCGTTGTTAGATGGTCCGGAAAGGTTCGGTCGTTCATCAGCAGACTTTAAAAAAAACTTTCTTCCACAGTCAGGACATCTCCCGGCTGTACCGGTGCATCTAGCGCGATCCTCGTTGCGATGCCCTTTGCGTCATCTTCGCGAATTACGTTGATTTTTTCTTTCGCCGCGCGCTCTTTAAATCCGCCAGCGATCGAGATTGCTTTGCGTACCGTGAGCCCCGGCACATACGCATAACCACCCGGCTTTTCAACTTGGCCATTAACGAAAAAATTGCGGTAATCACTAATCGCAACGGTCACTTGAGGGTTGAGTAGATATCTGCCCTTAAGCCCTTTGACGATAAAGTCTTCGAGCTCGCCGACAGTCATGCCTCGCACACGAATTTCACCCAAATACGGGAATGACAAAGTGCCTGCGTCTGATAAACGAACCTTCTCACGCTTTAGATCATCTTCACCCACAACCTGCACTGAAATCACGTCACCCACACCGAGCTTGTAGGCAGACAAACTTGCAATGCTCGCACCCGCGACATTAGTTACCCGATTTGCGTTGGACTGTGCTTGTACGCCTTCGACACCAAGTAGGCACGTCCATACGAGTGCAACGACGTAGACCCCAAGCTGAATGACCTTTGCAAACATTCGGAAACTTCCCAGAAATCTTCGGTGCCACGAAAAAGTGCAAACGCTCCCGCGCCTTCACCACTCTAGACCCCTACCCACCTCGGCTCATGCCGACCACCGCAGAAAACTTCCCCAGAGGGAAATTACAACTCAACACCGAACGTCAGCATGAACACGTTCTTCTTGTAATTGAAAATAGACTGGCTTGACTCTCTTTTGGATGAGGTGTATTCCCCACCAACAACAAACCAGCGCATTACCTTGTAATTCAACTTAAGGCCGAGCGAATCGGTCTTGTCCTTACGCTCATCCCCCGCGAATTCATCGTCGGAGCGGGTTAGCGTGACCGCAGATGTCAATTGAGAACCCCACTTGTGATTCCAAACAGTACCGTAGCGCTTGTTGAGGATGAAGTTACCAACCCCCGTGGACTCGTTGAAGGACTTGGTGGTAAACAAGTCCACAGCAGAATAAGTGACCGGCTTCCAATTGATCGACGCCTCCCAGCCAGTACCAGAAAAATCCTTGCGAGATACTGAATCGAAATCTTTCTTGATCTGACCAACTTTAACAGTGCCCGATGTAGCGGCGGTTGCGTCCCAAGTCACCCCAACCAAGAACCGTGTTTCTTTGCTGTCTTGAGACGACGTTGAGAGCGAGTAATCAACCTTCTCTCTACGCCCTTCCACCAGCAAAGACGATTTGGGTGCCACCCTTAAGAAAACGCGACCAGCAAATCGATCATTGTCTCGATCACTCGTAACCGTCGTTGAACGGTTGTTCAGGTAGCGCTTGGCTATCGCACCCGCCTCGATCTCAACGCGGCCCATTGCATCATTGGCTCCATAGGCAAACAACGCCGAAGGCCCGCTGGTGCGAAACTCATCCGGAACCCCGGCAATTCCCCGATCAGTCGAACCACGGGGATCGTGCCCCACTTTGTAGTCAGCCGCAAGCTTGAGCCCCATGCTCTGGGACATTACAAACTCTCCGACGCCAAAAATCTTATAGTCGGTGTAATCGTCCGAGCTGCTCGAAGAGTATTTGCCGACCTCCAAGTCATAGCCAAAGCCAAACCTCGACACTTGCCCGTCGACCTCAAGCTTGAATCCCGGGTTGTAGATTTGCATATCGGAAGATTTTGCGTTACTTCTCGTCAAGAACAAATTGTCATCGCGACCGAGCGCCAGATTGAAATATGGCTTAAGCGTTACACCGCCATCCAGCTTGATACCTGTTGGCTCGGGTTTGTCCGCCGGTTTTTCGTTATCGGGAATTTTGTAAGCCGGCTTGACCGGCGCTGGCGGTGCCGCTCCAGTTTGAGCGATTGCGAACTGGACTGAAGCCGCGAGAGTGGCACCTACTGCAATCGAAAGCCTAGCACTCTTCATAGAACCCCTAAAATAATAGTTTTGCCTAACAACTCTTTTTTACGCGATCGGTTTTTTCACGACCTACTACGTGTGCGAAGGCTTGGAAACGTCAGACTTTGTTGCCCGACTGGATGCCTACAACTTTAGCCAGACACACCTGATACACAGGACTTTCTTTAGAAGCAATAGTTTATCCAGAGGCTTGGGAGCAGTCAACGACGCCGTGTCGAAAGGACACAAAAAAACGCAGAAGATTTGCGCAGAATATTCACGCAGAAGAAATACAGCCGCCAAGCATTGCGTACCAAATTTTCAGCATGCACGTCTTCCGGTTTAGGATGCAATAAAATCCGAAGGAAGCTAGATAAATCTGGGAGCACCTAGGTCGCCGACGGCTTCCCACGATTTCGGCACTGTGCCCGCAACGCAAATAGCCACCTCCACCAAATCCACAAATCCAACTATGGACTTACCCTATGCACAAGCCGTCATTCTTGCTGGCGGCTCCGGGACACGCCTCTGGCCACTTTCCCGCCAAGCGCTGCCCAAACAATTTGTTTCACTTTTTTCCAACCGGACGTTGCTGGAAGAAACAATCGCGAGATTAGCACCTATCATGCAACCAATCGATGTCACGATCGTGACAAGCGAGGCCGCCGCCAAGGGTGAGCCGATGGTGCATCTCTCACCCTATGCCCAGCTGCTTGAGCCGTGTGCACGCAACACGGCCCCCGCAATTGCCATCGCCGCCCTGAAGCTCATACAAAGCGGCATGGACCCGGTGATGGTAGTACTTCCGTCTGACCACATGATTACCGATGTACCGGCGTTTCAGGCCGCGCTCAAACTAGCCATTAGCCAAGCCCAGACCGGCCATCTCGTCACCTTTGGCATCACTCCGACGCGCCCCGAGACTGGCTACGGCTACATTCAATGCGGCGAACAGACCAACATGGGTGCTGGCCTACCGGTAGCGCAATTTAAGGAAAAACCCGACCTAGACACGGCCAAAAAATTCCTAAGCGATGGTGCCTACTATTGGAACTCCGGCATGTTTGTCTGGCGGGCGAGCGCCATTTTGGCAGCAATTGGCCAGCACCTGCCGGCGTTATCGGCAGTGATCGCATCCATGCAAGCCGATCTCGATGCTGGATTGAGCTTGGGTGCCGCGATCAATACCCACTTCGCTGCTGCCCCGTCAATATCCATCGACCACGGCGTGCTGGAAAAAGTCTCGCAGGCCACCACCGGCCCGAAGTTACTACTGGTGCCGGCGGATATTGGCTGGAGCGACGTCGGCTCGTGGGATTCCGTTCAGGATCTCTTGGACAAAGACACTGATGGCAATACACTACGCGGCAACGTGATCGCACACGATAGCCGCAACATCCAAGTACAGGGCAGCAAACGATTGATTGCAGCCGTTGGCTTGGAAGACCTTTCGATTATCGACACACCGGATGCGTTACTCGTGACCAAACGTGGTGAATCACAGGGCGTGCGGCATATCGTCGAAGCGTTGCAACAGCGCGCCGGCACTGAGCATATCGAACACACCACCGTACAACGCCCGTGGGGTAGATACACGGTACTCGAAGACGCACCCGGCTTCAAAATCAAACGAATCGAAGTCAAACCTGGCGGGCGCTTAAGTCTACAAAGCCACGAACATCGCAGCGAACATTGGATTGTCGTTTCTGGCGTGGCGACCGTGACGTGCGGCGAGGGCGTGACTGACCTCGAAGCCAATGAAAGTACGTTCATTCCCAAAGGTGCCAAACATCGGCTGGAGAATCGCCGCAGCGAGATGGTAGCGATCATCGAAGTCCAAGTGGGCGGCTATCTCGGTGAGGACGACATCACGCGGTACGATGATAAATATGGGCGAGTGCCGACTGGGCAAACGACGCCTGCGGCCTGAAGCTTACCTCGGCGATCACAACTCGAAGTGGAGGTCATCTTGCCGAACGAGCCAAATTGCGACTTTTATGAAGTCAATTTCAATAAAGTTGCGACTTTATTGAAATAAACGTAGTATTTGGCGATGAAACGCTATCTAGACAACCTAGTACTGTCAGACGTCGCCAAGAAAGCGGTGGTTCTCACTGGCCCCCGCCAAGTGGGTAAAACCACGCTCAGTAAGCACTTGATGGAATCGTTTAGCAACGCCCAATACTTGAACTGGGACGTGCTTGCCGACCGCCGCGTGTTGCAGCGCCAGTCATGGAACCCTCGCGCTGGCCTACTGGTGATGGACGAAATCCACAAGATGCCAAATTGGAAGGCGTGGCTCAAGGGCGTGGCAGATGCTCTATCACCAACACAAGCGCTACTAGTCACCGGCAGCGCCCGGATGGATACGTTTCGCCAGACGGGAGATTCACTGGCCGGACGATATTTTTCATACAGGCTGCATCCCATTTCGGTGAGCGAGTGGTGTAAACAAACGGGCACAGATCCTGCAGCCGCACTCGATCACTTACTCGCGAGGGGCGGGTTTCCCGAGCCCTGTCTGGCGGGCGATTTGACCCAGGCAGATCGCTGGCGCAGCCAATATTTCACCGATCTCATCCGCGAGGACGTGTTGGAGTTTTCGCGATTGCATGAAATCAACACCATGCGTCTTTTTGTCGAACTGCTCCGCGAACGGGTTGGTTCACCGTTGTCATTGGCCTCAATTGCACGCGATCTCGCGGTGTCACCCGCGACGTTGAAACGTTACTTGGAGATCTTGCAGGCCTTGTTCATCGTCTTCACGGTGCATCCATGGCACAGGAACGTTGGGCGCGCCATCTTGCAGACACCGAAGGTGTATTTTTTCGACACCGGATTAGTGCTCGGCGAGCAAGGCGTGCGTCTGGAGAACGCGGTTGCCGGCATGCTGCTAAAACATACCCAGTTCCTTGAGGATAGCTCCGGCAAAAAAAAACGGCTTCACTACATTCGCACCAAAGATGGTGCCGAAGTGGACTTCGCGCTTAGTAATGAGGGCAACCTGACGCAACTAATCGAATGCAAACTCGGCGACAACAAACCACACAAGGCGCTGGCAAGATTTGCAGAGCAGTTCTCGGAAGCCTCGGCAGTACAGCTGGTCTACGACCTTCGCCAGGAGGAGTTCAGGCACGGGATAACAATCACAGACGCAGCAAAATGGCTTGCAGCGTTAGCTGCATGAAGGTTGCTTGACGCCCAACGCCCGTCGTCCCAGCGCAGGCTACGACCCTGCCCTTCCAACTACAAGCTTCGCCCTTCGTCGGACAATCAGTCCGGCCCCAGTCATCCCGCCGCCTCAAAAAAACGAGTGTCTCCCCGGATTTAGTCCGGGGCCTAGTTTGACTTTGACGTATCCCCAACAACTAACTAGGCCCTTCCCCCGCACAGGCGGGGGTCCAATTTGCTTTTCCGCCGTCGTCCCAACCCAACTTAGCTTGTCGCCCCGGACAGCGTGGCCCGAACATCGGCCATTCGGGCCGGGGCCCAAGTTGGCTCTTCCTCACCACAAGCAACCGTGGATCCCCGCCCTCACAAACTGGCTTCCACCAGTAAACAAACGATCGTAGCCATTGACCCAGCGTACATCAATGCCTACAATGCTAGCAATGCCTGCAATCGGAGGAACCAGATGGGCGCACTGACTATTCGCAATATTGACGACAACATCAAGGCGGGGCTCAGAGTCCGCGCCGCGCAACACGGCCGCTCAATGGAAGAGGAGGCCCGCCGCATCCTAGCGCAGGCACTTCGAGAGGCCGGCACAGACATGGTTGAGGGGGCGTTAGGCACGCGCCTGCTTGAACACTTTGCGGGACTTGGCGACGTACCGCTGCCAGCTCGCCGCCCTGCCAGAGCCGCACCAGATTTTGCCGCCACTAAATCTAAACGCAAGTGATACTGCTAGACACAAATGTGCTCTCCGAAGTGACGCGCACCAAGCCAGCGCCGCAGGTACTAGCTTGGATTAACGATCTACGCGCGACGACTGTCTACGTAAGCAGTGTGACCGAGGCAGAGCTGTTGCTCGGCGTTGCGCTACTTCCGGCGGGCAAACGCCGCAACACGCTGGCGGCTCAGGTAGGGACTTTGCTCACCACATTTTTTCCGCAACGCTGCCTGCCTTTCGATTCGCGAGCCGCCGCCCACTACGCGCAAATCGTGTCACATCGCCAGCGTATCGGCCGGCCGATCAGCACCGAGGACGCGCAGATCGCTGCGATCACCATTAGCCGTGGCTATCAGCTGGCCACGCGTAACATCTCGGATTTCGCCAATATTGAAGCGTTGAGCATTTTGAATCCTTGGGATTTCAAGAAACCGTTATAAACATTGGCCTACTCCCCCGGATAAACCTAGGTCGCCATCGAAGCAAGCTTCGCTTTTGCCAGTCGTCCCACCGGAGGCTGGGACCCGGCCCTCGTACCTCGAACCTAGCCCCCTCCCCAACCCAACTTCCTAGCCCCCTCAAAAATACGAGTGTCTCCCCGGATTTAGTCCGGGGCCCAATTTGACCTTGCCTCTGACATTGACCGGCCCCGACTTGCCGGCCATCTCAAAAACACGAGTGCCGCCCCGGATTTAGTCCGGCGCCCAACTTGCCCTTCGCCCTGCCCCCGCGAAGGCGGGGGCCCAATTTGCTTTTCCGTCACTACACAAACCACGTAATTGACTTTCCCCCCCCCACCCTGTTTAATCGCCGTTCAACTATTGAACACCCCCGATGCCACCCTCTATCGATCAACCCATCAGCGAAAACCACCTGCGCTTACTGCGGCTGCTAGATACCAAGCCCGAGCTCAGCCAGCGTGACCTCTCACGCGAACTCGGCATGAGCCTAGGCAAGGTGAATTACTGCCTGAATGCCCTAGTCGACAAGGGCCTCGTGAAGGTGGGTAACTTTCGGAACAACGACAACAAACTCAGCTACGCGTACCTACTCACGCCGCGCGGCATCAAGAGCAAAGCGGTGATCACCGCGCATTTCTTGCAGCGCAAGATGGCCGAGTACGAAGCGCTGAAGGCCGAGATTGCCCAGCTAAAACTCGAAGTCGAGCAGACCGCTGGCACCAACGCACTAGACGGCAGCAGCCAAGTGAAAACCGCGTTAGCCACCGCACCCTCCAACCGGAGCAGCCGCACATGAGCGCCTGGTACGCAGTGATGTGCAAGCCCCGCCAAGAAGCGCTGGCCGAAGCTAACCTCGCGAACCAAGGCTATAAAGTTTTTCTGCCGCGCCTCTCCACACAGACACGCCGCGCTGGCAAGTGGCTGGAAACCATCGAGCCACTCTTCCCCCGTTATTTGTTTGTATCGCCAAAAGATGATCGCCAAAGCTTGGCGCCCGTGCGCTCTACGCTTGGTGTGGCGTCACTCGTGAAATTCGGCAGCCGACCGGCAAGTGTGCCGAGTGAAGTTGTCGAGTCGCTTCGTGCACAACACGATGCTGGTACCGGTGCATGCGCCAGCAAAAATGTGTTTGCCCCTGATACACCGGTGACCTTTCAAAGCGGACCGTTTGCCGGAATGGAAGGCATATTCGCCGCAGAGAGCCCGGACGCGAGAGTGTTTGTGCTGCTCGAATTCTTGGGCAAGGTAAACAAGGTCAAAGTTTCACGCGACTGGTTGGTGCCAGCCGCGTAGTGCGTGGTGTTTTGCCCCAGTTGCGGGATGTGTGGTTGCAGCAGTTATACGTAGCATCACGCTGCCAAGTGAGTATTAGATGGCAGCTTATGGAAACCCATTTATGCGAAATGCGAGGGCATCTTGCAGGGCGGTAGCGTGCCTGAATGACTTTTCCTCCGCCGCAATGAAGATAGCAAAACCCTAATATCTGCGGGCATCTTGGAGCAAAATGCCGTGAAGATGACCGTGAATACTAGTGTTTCAAAAAATCCGCAACACCAATTAACTGTCGTACCGGCGCAGGCCGGTACCCAATTTATTCTGAGCATGCGGCACGACAAGCAAATTGGACCCCGGCCCGGCGCAACCCTTGTGGTTGTTCGCCGGGGCGACACGTGAGAGATAACCTCTGAACTGTCGTCCCGGACAGCGTGGCCCGCTTCATCGGCCATGAGCGCAGCGATAGGCCGGTACCCAAGTTTGGTTGCGAAAGAAAACGACGAAATTGGATCCCCGCCCGGCGCAACCCTTGTGGTTGTCCGCGGGGATAAGACGCATTTTTTGCTCGCTCCTCAATTGGTAACCACGAAAACCACAACCCGATGACCACCCCAAAAGTCGCACTCATCACCGGCATCACCGGCCAAGATGGCTCGTACCTTGCCGAGTTCCTGCTCGACAAGGGCTACATCGTCCATGGCGTGAAGCGCCGAACATCGCTCTTCAACACCGACCGCATCGACCACCTCTACAAAGACCGCCACGAGAAAGACGTAAAACTCTTTCTGCACCATGGCGACATGACAGACTCGATGAGCCTCACGCGCATCATCCAACAGGTGCAGCCCGACGAAATCTACAACCTCGCCGCACAAAGCCATGTGGCAGTGAGCTTTGAAGAGCCGGAATACACAGCGAACGCAGACGGCATCGGCGCGCTGCGCGTGCTGGAAGCAATCCGCATCCTCGGCCTAGAAAAGAAGACACGCTACTACCAAGCCTCGACATCCGAGCTGTACGGCCTAGTGCAAGAAACGCCACAGAAAGAAACCACACCCTTTTATCCCCGCTCACCCTACGCAGCCGCCAAGCTCTACGCGTACTGGATCACGATCAATTACCGCGAGGCATACGGCATCTTTGCCTGTAGCGGCATCTTGTTTAACCACGAATCACCGGTGCGCGGCGAGACGTTCGTCACGCGCAAGATCACGCGCGCGCTCGCGCGCATCAAGCTCGGCATGCAAGATTGTTTGTACCTCGGCAACATGGACGCCAAGCGCGACTGGGGCCACGCACGTGACTACGTAGAAGCGATGTGGCTGATGCTGCAGCAAGACACACCAGAAGATTTTGTGATCGCCACCGGCGCGCAATACAGTGTCCGTGAGTTTGTAAAAGCGGTCGCTGCGGAGCTCGGCCTTGCGCTCATATGGAGCGGCAGCGGGCTCAATGAAATTGCAGTCGACGAGACCGGCAAAACACGCGTAGCAGTTGATCCACGTTACTTCCGGCCGACTGAAGTGGAAACACTGTTGGGCGACGCCACCAAAGCCAAAACCAAACTCAGCTGGGCACCGCGCACAGACTTCGCCACACTCGTCAAAGAAATGACCGCCGCCGACCTCGTTGAAGCCAAACAAATCGCACTCTCGCAAGCGCATGGCTTCCCTACCCTCAGCCAGAATGAATAGCGCCTTCGTCACAGATTTTGCCGGTCGTCCCAGCGCACAACCACAAGGGTTGCGCCGGGCTGGGACCCAGTCCGACCAACTACTAGCCTAGATCCTCGTGGAACAATCTGCCCGGCCCAATCTAGCGGACCCCTACAAAATGCGAGTGTCTCCCCGGCGCAGGCCGGAGCCCATTTTGACCTTGCCCTTCCCCAACCACCAACGATGCCCGTCGCCCCAACCCAACTTAGCCTGTCGTCCCGGATTTAGTCCGGGACCCATACATGGACGCCCCCGGT
>JBIIYQ010000204.1:0-4203 GCA_044346745.1 Usitatibacteraceae bacterium
GCAGACCCAATTCACCTACAGTGCGGACGGCAACCTGCAAACGAAGCAGGGTGCGACCGGTGGTATCGGAACGATCAACTACGGCAACAGCGGTCGACCAAATGGCGCCGGACCGCATGCGGTGGCCAGTGCCACCATCGGCGGTCAGAGTCGTATTTACCAGTACGACAATAACGGCAATTTGTTCAATGATGGTGTACGGACGCTTTCCTACACGCCGTTCAACCTGCCGGTAGCGATTAACGGCAGCAATCCGAGTATCACGGCGATTGGAAGCGCAAATAGCCTGAGCTATGACTACGACGGCGATCATGCACGAGTCAAGGAAGTCGCAACGTCTGGAGCGGGTACCACGACGACGGTCTACGTCGGTTCCGGGTTCTTTGAACGTGTTGTGAACCCAGACGGCAGCGTGGACTTCAAGCACTACCTAAGTGGCCCCGACGGCACGCTTGGAGTTCTCACACGTAGAGCCACAAGTGCCAGCACTTCGACCACGACAACAACTTCAACGCGACATTGGTACAAAGATCACTTAGGAAGTCCCGTTGCAGAGTTCGACGTTGGAACCACTTCAACAAGTCAAATGACGCCGCTGGGCTATGACACGTGGGGTCTGCGGCGGAAGAACACTGGTGGAAGCGGTTTCACTGCCAGCTTGTCAGCGGCCGACTTGGATAGCTATGCCAGCTCCCGCGGCTACACTGGGCATCAGCACATGGATGAAGTCGGCTACATCCACATGAACGGGCGCATCTACGATCCACTGCTTGGTCGCTTTCTGCAGCCGGACCCGATTGTTCAGGAGCCCTACAACAGCCAGAACTTCAACCGCTACAGCTATGTGTTGAACAACCCGCTGGTGTATACCGATCCGACGGGGTATTCGACGTGGACTGAGATTAGACGGCCGGTGGGGGCGATTGCTGCAGCAATTGCAACCGCGAATATCGTGGGCCCATGGGCGACCGCTTATATCTCACAGGCGGGGCCTCCCACGTTAGCGTCAATTCAGGCAGCGAATGCGTTCACGGCAGCGGCATCGGGCTTTGCTGCAGGTGGTGTCGGTGGAGGAAATATCGAAAGCGCGGTGGTTGGCGCGTTCCAAGCAGCCGCTTTGTTCGGCGTCGGTGAGGGGTTGGGACATGGTGACGCTGGCTTATTCCAAGGCAACCACGTTGCTCGGATCTTTGCGCATGCAGCAATCGGATGCGTCACATCGGGAGTGCAAGGCGGTAGCTGCAGTGCGTCAGCAGCAAGCGCGGGCTTCGCAGCATTCGCCGGTCCGATCATCGACACCGGCAGCTTTGCCGGAGACCTTGCCGGGCATGCGGTCGCGGGCGCTGCAGGGGCGAGGCTCGCAGGTGGTAATGCGGGGAATGGGGCACTCACTGCTGCATTTGGCTATCTATTCAATAGCGTCGGAGACGCGATATTGCGCCAAACAGCCAGCCCTGCGCTCCCAGGCACCCCGTACAACCCAGACGTGGTCAACGCGCGGATTGCTGCCGGAAGGGAACTTCCGGTCTATGAAATAAATGAACAACATGAGAAAAAGTACTTGGCTGGCAAGGACAAATTACCCGCCGACGCCAGAAACGTTTATCCACATTCCGTCAGAGTTGACCTCAAGACATACATCGCGATGAACGAGCAGGGGCAGTACTACAGGTATTTTGTCGATTCGGGCAAGGCACATTACTCGGGCACCCTTACCGTGGATGAGATAAAGAAATATGGATATAGCAAGTCGCTTCCAGAGATTCACCTCAACCAAAAAAGCTACTTGATTCACCAAAACTTTGTGACAAATCCATCAAAACTACAGGCGATCAGGTCGGCGATAATGAACAATCGCTGATGTGTGATAGGACCTGCTCAATCGAATGAGGCTGTGTGACGTTATTTTTTGGGGAACCTGAGTTATTCGCTATTGAACTCGGACGAGTTGCTGCCCCCGCGTTTCAAAACGAGTCACAGCGAGGTGCAACTTACTATTGGGTTTCAGGTCGGCGAGTGGCTGGCGGCGAGGCTCACCTTGAGGATTTGCGCTTCTCGATGGGTAGGATCGTTTCAGACTGCGGTAGTCGAAAGATGCACGCGATTTGCGATTTTTCTCCGCAAACGGCGTTCCAAACGCTGGACGCAAAAATCTTAGGGTATCCGGTTAGTGCCAATGATCTGTTCGCCGAATTGCCGGGAGACTGCCTGCGGTTCTCGCTCTGGTTTCATCACATTTTGGGGGGTAAGCAATTCTTTTTGGTCGACTGTGGCGAGAGCGCAAGGCTGATTTTTGGCGACAGTCGAGGAAGCTTCGAGGGAATGGTTGTTGCGCCCATTTCAACATTTGAGACCGTAATAGAGTCTGCCTACAAGCATTTGGAAAAACTTTTGGGCACATAGGACAGTTTTTGCCGCGAATACTAGGGAGGACGGCTATCACCAGTATGAAACGCTGGCACAACAGCGACAAAATTTGCTGACGCGAGAGGAAGTTTTCGAGATCGTGAGGAGGTGTCCAACACCTGGGTGGTGTCGCGACACTCCAGTCAAGACAGGGGACATAAGCGGTGTTCCCGGGCTGGGCCGGGTCTATCACTATGTTGACGCGGCAAACTTTGCAGTTTTCAATATCGCGATGGACAAGCATTTTCTCGCGCCCGGCTATGTTTACCGCAACGCAACGATACTCGATAACGGGATGGCTGGAATCCAGACCTATGGGGAGGGAACGGGGCGTTGGGGGGGGCTGAACTCCAAAGCCGCACCGCCGGTCTGGCGCGCTCAGGATGAGACGCTCTTGCGCTACCACGGTGCCAAGAAGGTGCTGAATTGAAAATCATGCGCATGCTGTTGATATGCACAGCCTTTATCGTGGCACCGTGGGGCGCTGCAACTCTGCTCGCCGCTGTCTTGGTAGTATCGTCTCCGAGTGACACGGAATATTTTTGGGGTATCGTGCTATGGGGCGGGGGCATAGGCCAACTGTTGGCTATCGTGATCGGGGTACCAGCCTACGGAATTTTGGTCACACCAAAACGTCCCCTGACATTTTTTATCGCCCTGGTGTCTGGTGCCTTGATTTGTAGCTTCGGTATCGGGTTAGCTTGGGTGTTCTCGGTGCCCTACGCTAGCCTCGCGCGAGTTGATTTTCGCGAGACGATTGTAGCGATCGCCGCCCTCGGCGGAGTCGGCGGCGTTGGTGGCGCAATCTTCTATCTCGTGCTTCAGATAGAGTCGGCGCTTACGTCTCGATTCGGCAAGCAAGCGTAGGGTGGGCAGGTCTCATCTGCCCACGCTGCCCGAATCTAACGGAGAGTCTAAGGCAAAAAAAACGGTCGACGATGAATTAAGTCGTGAGCAACAGTCGCGATGCACGTCTTTCGACTGAATCATCAAACCCGCCTATTTACCTGCCGTTCCAAGCATTTCTGCCCCAAACTGCCCATGAATAGGCGAGTTTTGTGTTTTGAGTAAAGCGCGAATTAAAGGGGCTGCCGCTCCGAATTTGCGAGACGATGACCTACGACACCCGGGGTCGAAAGAAGACGTCGACTAACGCCAACCTCGGCGGTAGCTATTCGTACAGCTACAACGGTGCAGGAGAGCTCATCTCACAGACCGATCCAAAGTCACAGACGACCACGCAGACTTTTGATGATCTCGGTCGAATGGTGAATCGTGTTGAAAATGGCGCCAACGGATACACCACAACATGGACCTACGATTGCACAAACGCGAAAGGTAAACAGTGTAGTTCCGTCAATGGCGGAGGCGGAGCAACGCCAGGGGCCAGCGGTGCGACGCATACAACGGACTTTGACCGACAGAGCCGGCCATACCGCACCACGACCACGATTGATGGCAAGCGCTATGATCGTCACACGCTGTACAATCCAGAAGGTCAAATCTCGTACGTGGGCTATCCCCATGCAGAATTCATCGGCGCAGCTGGTGCAGCGATCGTGCAGGGTCAAAGTCTGCGCTATGCTTACAACGCCCAGGGCTTTATGTCGCAAGCCATCGATGGCGCGGACAACAGTGTCTACATGCAGGTGCTAGGGCGCTATCGTGACGGCAGCCTTGCGAGAGCAGTCCAAGCCGGGCTCTGGCTGGAGCGCGACTTTGATTTGATGGGCCGGACGACGCGCAACCAACTCAACGATGCCTCAGGCGTAGCGCTCCAACGAGGTAACTACGCCT
>JBIIYQ010000078.1:0-13429 GCA_044346745.1 Usitatibacteraceae bacterium
AGAGCAATAATTTGAGAGATTGAAAAACGTCGCGAGCGAAGCCAAGACTAGGCGCAAATTCGCGAGGGCGCGGAGTGTATGCGGTGATACATGAGCAGCCCGAGCGGATTTGCAACAACGTATTGGCAAGCGCAGCAGTTTTTCAATGGTATTCCTCGCCGCCGGAGACATTCATCGATTCCCCCGTAACGTATTGCGCTTCGTCCGAACATAACCAAGCACACGCCGCCGCCGTATCGGTCGGTAATCCCGGACGCCCCAACGGAATGCGTGACTTCATCGCATTCATGTATTGCTCCATTGTCATTCCCAGCGCTTCGGAGAAGTACTCGTTCTGCCAAGCGCCCAGCCCGGTGGTAACGTGATTCGGGCAGATCGCATTAGCCGTTATGCCGTACTTGCCCATCTCAATTGCCGTCACACGCGTCAGTCCCGTCATGCCATGTTTGGAAGAGCAATAGGCCGAGGCAAATGGAAAGCCGGACTTCGCCGCTTGGCTCGCGATGTTCACGATACGGCCCCCCGCCCTGCCGCTTTCGTTTTGTTTGATCATCTGGATCGCCGCATATTTGGTACAGAGGAACGCACCACGCAAATTGACGCCAAGCACCGCATCCCACTCTTCAATCGACATTTCCACAATCGGCTTCATGAGATAACCGATGCCGGCGTTGTTGACGAGGATGTCGAGACTGCCGTAGCGCGCCACGGTCGTCGCAACCGCTTCTTTAACTTGTGACTCTTCGAGCACATCCAGCGCCAGTGCAGTACACGCACCTCCATTACCAGCCGCGGTGGCAGCGGCATGAATATCAGCCGCCACTTGTTCCATCTCAGATTGTGACCCCACCGCACTCGAAGGCATCTCTTTGCCTTTGGCATGACCAATGTCGGTCACCACAACTTTGCAACCTTCAGTGGCGAGTCGCCGGGCGATGGCTTCACCGAGGCCCTTACGGCGACCTGCGCCGGTGACAAGAGCAACTTTGCCTTTGAGTTCTGCGTACTGAGCCATCTCTATATCTCTACCGAAAGCTATAAGTTAGAAAGGGAGCAAACGAAATCCGATTTCGCCTACAAATTGTCGCAGACGATAAACATCGGGTTATCCGCAAACGCTTGAAATTGTTTGGCGCCCGCCTGAACCGCATCAGTTCCCACATCCTTAAAGAACGCGTCGAGGTCCGGCACCTCGATGACCTCTGCATATTGGTACGGTGGCTTGGCGTCCGAACCGAGCAACATCTTGGTCTTCAACACCTCGAAGCCAGAGACTGAGCCCAAAGAACGGACGAGCGGAATGTCGCTAGCCTTGGCCCACGCTTCATACGCAGCCATGTCGGCATCAGGTTTGAGATTAAACAGAACAAGAACAGATGCCATCGCCATCTCCCTAAAGTTGTCCGGACAAATTTTATGCCTAGAATCCGAGTCCGTCAAACGGACCCCACGCCACACCTCAAATGACGCTGTGTCAGCAAACCAACTCAGTCAACTCACCGTCCGGTCCGCGCAGCACACCAACCATTGCCCCCAAATAGGGCGCTTCTTTTCGATGGATAGGCGGCACAACCCAGTTGGCGCCTTCCGGTAAGGAATCGACCTTCACGCCAATCATCGCCACCCCTTGCGGTAAACCACCTTTCGCCTGCAGCCTTGGAGTAGATTTGACAGGGTATTGATCAACCTCAAACAACACCGTGCGCCGGTCAGAAATCGTCGCGAGTTTGTGTGCAGTGGAGGCATCCAAACCAAACGAAATATTGATCACGCTGTAGGGCATCTCCCATTCGCCGCCCGTGGTCGTTCCGAGCAGGGCATGATAAAACTCAAGCGAGGCCTTCATGTCGCGGCATCCCATAACCGCGATGAACAAGCGATCCACCCAACACTTGGCCATCGGTAAATCACTCGATGGCAGATCACCACGAATTTCGTTCAAGTAGATCGCTTCTCCACCTGGGCCTCTTGCCTGCATTGGATACAGCATGTCGGTAAAGGACAACGCTTTGGGCGCGGCGATGATGGGGGTGCCTGCTGCGAGTAAGCGCGGGTACATTGCGTCGGCATCTTTCACCGACAGTTCCAATGCGGCCCAGCCGTAGTGTGTACCCGGTTGATACCCAGCCGGATCGGGCTGTTCGATCAACCGCAGATACACCGGCGAACCACTCGGTGGCTGCATGACCACACTCTTGGCTCCTGTCAGCGCTGGGGCTTCCCACGCTTCCGCTTCTACTTTGCCAACAGTTCCCGTGTGCACGACGGTCTGCTCAAAAATATCTCGATAGAGCGTTAATGCCTGATCAATTGACGGCACGCATACGGTACCGTGCAAGAGCCTGGGTCCACTCATTTCAACACTCCCGGATTCATGATGTTATTTGGATCCAGCTGCTTTTTGATGGCATCAAACAGCGCCAGCGCAGCCGGATTACGGCCTTCGCGGTAGGTGTAGAACTTGCCGATCTGGAAATGTGTGCCCCCCAAACTCCGCATCAGTCGAGCAGTTTCGGCCTTCAATACGCCAACGGCCACTGTGGCGCTTGGGTTCGCAGATGGCTCACCGCACTTCTTTAGGTAGTCAGCCTCGACCACACGCTTGTGGTACGCCGTGTGTGAGTCGTTCCAGTAAAAAACCGGCTCAATTAAGTATCCTTGCTGCGCCACGGTTGTGCACAGATAACCAATACGAATCTGCTGTGCATCGAGTACTGCCTGTTTACCGGCGAAAAAGGCTTGGATCTCTGTAAACGCATGTTGTGCAGTGCTGTGCGGGAATATTGCGTGAACCGGCACCCAGCGTTCACCCGCCGGGCCAAGCATCGAATTTGGCGCGACAAATGGCATCGCGCGCAACGCCTTGGGGAACGAGTTCTCCGTAGCGGTGCCCTTCACAGCAAAAATCTTCTTCGCCATGTCTACCTTGGCCGCGACTTCACCCGCGGTTTTCCCTTCGACAGCTACGTGCGCGGAGTACTTATCCTCACCGACGAAGTCGCGTCCTGATTTCACCAGGCCCAATCCCGCCTTCACACCCGATTGCTTTACTACTTGCATCAGTGTTTTTGCGTCGGCAAACAGACTCATCCGCTTCTTGCGCTGCTCCAGCAATACGGGGTCGAACGCAAAACACTCGGAGGCAATGTTCTGCCGAGAGATTTCTGACATCGCTTCAATCATCGCCATCGGATCACTGAACTCAGCAGAGACAAAGTCAATCGCTGTTTGGCGCGGCAATAACTTTAGGGTCGCACGCGCCTTGATACCTAGGGCCCCAGCATCGCCGACAAATAATCCGGTCAAGTCCGGACCGAAGTAACGCAAAAACGGTTCTGTTCCACTTGCAGCCGCACTGCCGGTTGTCAAAACGCTGCCGTCGGCGAGTACCACTTCAATCGATAGCACCGAGTCCCCAACACTGCCGTGTTCACCGGAACCTAGGAACACACTGCCTTGTGAGAGCGCGCCGCCAATCGTTGATCGGAGGCCGGATAACGGCCCCCAGTAGGGCGTGCGTAACCCATGGGGCTCGAGCAAATCGTTGAGCGCTCCCCAACACATCCCAGTCTCGACCGTCACATAGCGGTCCGCAACATTGAGTTCAATCAGTCGGTTCAGGCGTGACATGTCGATCAGCGCCGCCTGTGGTTTGCTGGCGAGAAACCCATCGGTATAACTGAGCCCGCCACCACGAGGCACAATGGCCACATCCGCACTCGCGAGTATTTTCACCGCAGCCTGTAATTCGTCGACTGAGGCGGGGGTCACCACCGCCGACAACGGCGCGCCCGAACTGAACACATCCTGAGCAAAAAACGCCAACTCAACTGCATCGTCAGTGACAGCACCGGCGCCGATTGCGACTTGAAGCGAGGTAAACCACGCCGGTCGCCGCGCGGACGCCGAGGTGCCGACAACCGTTGGTGCACTCAGTGTTTCTGCCATGTTCTGACTCCAGGTAATAGTTGTTTGTCAGCGGATCCGGTCATCTCCGTGAGTCCGAGCGCTGCCACCATCCGGCTGGTGATTCGAACCCGTTCGGGTTCGTCATCACAATGCACGGAAATCGGTCCGGCAAAATTTGTCGGTGCAGCTAACGCCGTATCCGCCAATGCCGCGCGCCATAGCGGCGCAAACAGCGTACCGGCGCGCAAGATCTCGACCACTTCCGCGTGAAGTCGAACTGGTGCCGGCGCATCGATCTTGCGCGCGGCAGCAATGTTTTGCGGCTGCCAAGGCCAGAAGAGCACTTTCATACGCGCCCAATTCCATGCAGCGAGCATGTGCGCGCCGGTTGGGTGCGGTGTCAAGTCTGGCAGCTGTGACAAAAACTGATCTCGCTCAGTTGCGTTGACCCACAGCGGATTGAGTAGGCGCAATCCTTCGCATCTTGGGACATTTGTAGTCGCGTGAGCCAGGTGACCCACGTTATCGGCCAACACCAATGCGATTGACGTCGCACCTCCCTCCGCAGAAACCGTAAAGCGTTTCACACCCAGGCTTTGCAACAACGCGACAACCGAACGCGCGACATCGGAGGGGTTCAATGCGTCCGCCGACCACGGTTGCGATGCGCCGTGTCCGGGTAACTCCGGGGCGATGATTGGCGTGCCATGCGGAACTTCAACCGGAATTCTTGGCGGTGTTCCGATATCGCTGAAGTGCACCACGACAGCTGCGGTGGAAAGATCGCCGCCGTTGTTCGCGATTAAGGTACTCAACGCGCCATGTTCGCTGGCAACAACACGTCGCTTCTTTGACGCCGCGCGCGCGACGGCTGCATTGGCATCCAGGCTCGTCGCGTCAGCGGCACGGTTGGCAATAAATGCATCGGTCTTTTCGATCAATGCCGGCGGCCCGCCGTTGACTATCTCGGCTGTAACGTTCGCAGGCAACGCTAGCAAACGCGGTAAGTGCGTCGCGAGTACATCTTCGACCCGATAAAGGATGCGGCCTTCAACCGTCAAACGCGTCGCCGCAGTTTGATCATCATACAAAAATGGCGCGCGGTAACCGGCGCGATACCCATCGCCCGCATCAAGAATGTCCATGACATCTCCTGCGAGTCTTTCTGTTGAGGGTGCCGGGTAGGCCATGCGCGCCGATTTTGTTGCGGTATTCCAGGGAAAGAAAAGACTCTGCTCTCGCAGCCGCGCCCACAACCACAAGAGATGGCTTCCATCCCATTGCGGCTCAAACGGGGGTAGGTAGCCATTCAATAGCATTTGACGTTCTTCAGCGTTAAATCGCGCGTAGCCGTCACAAATCATTCCCGCAACACGTTCCGGAAAATCAAGCGCAAATCGCAGCGCTGTCACCGCCCCCGTATGGACGCCATAAACAATGACACGCTCAATCCCGAGCGCATCGAGCAACGCGCCCACCGCTGCCGCGAAGTCAGGGATGGTCGGCTGAGCAAACGGCAAAGGGTCGGAGAAACCAAAACCCGGTGTGTCCGGTGCAAACACCGAATAGTGTTTTGACAAGCGTTCGATCCATGGGAGCAACGCCCGCGAGTTCTGCGGCGACTGATGCAGCAACAGCATCGCCGGGCCGCTGCCCGCAAAACGAACGAACACACGACGACTCGCGACATCAATAAACTGTGAAGAAGTTGTTGCCATGACGCGAGAAGAAGGCCTTGAAGTGGACGCAGAAATTTGTCCGGACAACTTATATTTTAGCGTTAATCAGCTTTCCCAACAACTAACGCCGGATACACACGCGCCGCCAGTCAGTCTGCAACTTTCGATTCGTCGATCAGTGTGCGTTGATAAACCACACCGTTCCTAAACCAATGCCACGTTCGGCTGCGCTGATCGTTTGTCGCGTTGATCACAATCAACTCGTAAAGGTAAGCTTCAGGTGTGTCGTGACGCTGCCACGTCAGCACGGTGGAGAACTCATCCACAGACCACGCTTGGCCTTTGATCAGTGCGTTGTCCCAATACAGCACGCCGTCGCGGCACACGCCGGGGTATTCACCACGCGTTTCACGGCCATCGTCCCACCAGAAGTGATTTTTCTGGCTATAGTGGTACTCCCCCGTCTCTGGGAATCGGACCTCAATTCGAGAGTGGTGGCAATCGATAGTACTACCGTCAATGCCAACAACGCGGTAGTTTCCCTGCCAGATGCCATTGTGCCGCACAAGTGACGGCATCGATTGCTTGATGGGATTCATTATTCCCCCTATTTTAAGTTGGTTTGGTATGTGCCGCGAGATCTGTGACAACTCACTCTTGCGCAGCCACTTTTTTTATTTGCCGTGGAACCGTTGTAGAAAACCAACGGGTTAAGCAAGTTGGAGACCACTTTGTTGCAAGAACTTGACATGCTCCTGTGATAAGACTAGATTTGTCCGGACAAATAGTTGTCCGGACAAATCTAGTCTGCGTCGCAAAAAAACACAAGCTGTGTTTGTCCGTGGCATTCGGTGCAGTGCCGTGGTGTCAAGCCCCTGTCAAGCCCCACAAACCGACCCAACAACCAATCCAAAAACCAACCTCAATGGAGTTGCCCATGAACCAAGTCCAGAATCCACGTCACTGCGCTGCCATAGGCAAATTCAGCGTCATTCACGTGGCGGTCGCTCTCGCGGTCTCTGCGCTGACCATGAACGCTGCGAGCGCACAATCGAGCGCCGCGAAGCCTGAAGCCAAGCCCGACGACAAGCTCGAAAACATCGTGGTGACCGCGCAACGGCGCGAAGAGGAATTGCAGAAAGTTCCTGTTGCGATTACGACGCTTTCAGCAAAGGACTTGGAGCAAAAGCAGATTCGCCGACTCGACGACATGAAGTTTGAAATCCCAAACGTCGTCATTGAGCCCGCGACGGGCACATCTACCGCAGCGAAGATCTTTATGCGCGGCGTTGGTACAGATGAATCGCTCTTTTCGGCTGACCCATCGGTCGCCATTTACTTGGATGACGTGTACATCCCACGCATGACCGGTGCACTGTTTGATATGTTCGATGTCACCCGTATTGAGGTGCTGCGCGGACCACAGGGAACACTCTATGGCCGGAATGCACCTGGTGGTGCCGTCCGTTATGTGACTGCCAAACCAACGGGCGCTGAGAAGTTCGACATCGAAGGCCGCGTGGGTAATTTCCATCGTCTAGATGTGCGCGCGTCGGTTAGCACCAAAATTTCGGAAGGGGTCGATGCCACTTTCGGCGTAATGTCCAAAGCGCGCGACGGATACCTCAAAGACATTACCAACGGCGGCATGGTCAACGACGAACAAATCTACGGCGCACGAGGTAGCCTTGGCTTCAATTTGGGCGGGACTCGTGTAACTGTGGCTGGTGATATCCTCCGACAGCGGAGCGGTCCTCAATACGCGAGTAGCGTCATCGACGCCGCCGCAGCTGCACGTTTTAATCGGCCAATCAATAATGCCGACGGCAACCTGCTAACCATCGAAACCAACTTGCCGCCGGGTGCCGGCCGCAACGACCTAGACCAAAGCGGGTTGTCGGTGGTGACGTCCACTGATTTTGAATCGGTCGAGTGGCGCAATATCTTTGCCTATCGCAAGATGGACAACGCGCTGGCAATCGATCTCGATGGCACGGCGCAGACCCGCTTCCATTTGTTCCAAGACCAGCAGCAAAGCCAGAACAGCCTTGAGTCACAACTGATCTCAACCGGAAAAGGTCCTCTGTCTTGGACAGCCGGTTTGTTCGCATTCAAAGAGCAGAACGACCAGCCAACCAGACAAGATATTTTTGCACCAGGCGCCACCAATACTCTCGCCCAATCGGTAAAGGCGTCTGCCTTGTACGGGCAGGCGGATTACCGCTTGAGCCCGGTGTGGAAAGCTACCGTGGGTATGCGCTCCAGCCGTGAATCAAAAGACTTCTCGATCATCTCGATTCGTACCAACGGCACCGAAGCATTCCGCGTTGCGAAGTCAAACACCTGGACCAACACCGATTGGAAGTTTGGTCTCGACGCGCAGTTGAGCAAAGAAATCCTAGCCTATGCATCGGCATCCACCGGCTTTAAGAGCGGCGGCTTTAATGGTCGCGCAGGCACGATCGCGCAATTCACTACACTGAAGCCGGAAACCGTGAAGTCTTACGAGGCCGGGTTCAAATCCACCTTAGCCGACGGCAAAGTACGTTTCAACATCAACTACTTCCGCAACGACTACAAAGATTTGCAACTCACCGCGTTCGATGCCAACGGCGTCTCAAACTTGACCAACGCTGCAAGCGCATTGATCAAGGGTTTTGAAATCGAAGCAGTTGCGCAGATTACCGCAGACTGGCAAATCGGCGGACACTTGGGAACACTCGATAGCAAGTACCAAGACTTCAGCGCCGCCAACGCAGCGACGTTTGCTGGTAAGGCGCTCAAACAAGCACCGAAGCAACAGTGGGGGCTGGGCACCAACTACCGCATCAAACTCTCCGACGGCACGATCAACTTGAATGCCAGTATGAAGCGTGTTGGTGACCACTACCAAAACCTTGCGGTATCCGAGCTCATCAAGACCCAAGCCTACTCGTTGGTCGATGCGCGAATCGGCTACGATGTTAAGGGTGGCAAGTGGTCGGTGGCGCTTTGGGGCAAAAACCTAGGCAACAAAATCTACTACACCGGCGCATTCGATATTGCCGGTATCGGTATGGGCGACGCGTACTTGAACGTTCCACGTACCTATGGTGTCGATTTACGTTATCGCTTCAAGTAGTTCACGTTGCCTTAAACCGAATAACTAGGCGCCTCCTAACACCTGCCACGGACCACCTAGTACCAAGAGTGGATTCGCCGTGCTGGCCTAAGCCAGCACGGCGTTTTTATTTCCTGCCCGCACCGGTGCGTGGCTCGATTTGGTATCGCTCCGACTACGCGGCAAGAAACGTCGCGATCCGCGCCGCACGTTTATCGAGCAAATCCGGCGGACAGGTGAGCGGTTCAGCGGGCGGGAACTCCAGAACGGGGAGATCGGCGCGTACTGCAGATCCGTCCGCCGTGATAAGTGCGGGTTGTTTTAGCGCCACCAATGCGGCCGCACAATCGTAACGAAAGGCGGCGCGAATCAAGGGCCGGAACGCTGCCGCAGACTTCAAACTTTCCATGACCTTCGTGTGTAATGCGGCCGCACTCGGCAACCCAGTGGGACGCCGATGTTCAGCGTCGCGCGCGTACCACGGGTAGAACAAATACTGGTCACGACAAAGCTGGAAGGTATTCATCAGATGGTTGCCGTTGATATCCGGCGTGAACGCGGGTGCATAGTCGGCCAGCAACTCATCAAGCTGCTCAGGTTTGGGAATGCCGATGCCATCCAACACAACGCGTCTAACACGAACGGACTGCCGGTTGGCGAGCGCGAGTGCTACCCGTACTCCCGACAGCGTGCCATAGACGTCAATCGGTTCATTGAAGGTCGCTAGAACCGCTTCCTCGATCATGTCCGTGAAGTCGCTGATCTCCGGCTCTACCTTGTCTCCGGCCACTGGCAGCGGGTCAGAGTCCCCCATACCGGGAAGATCGATGGCAAGTGTTCGCCGATCGAAGCGAACCTGTAGATTGGACAACATCAGGGCGCTACCTGGTGCCGCATGCAACATCACCAATGGTGGCAAGGTGGCAGTGGCGGAATCGCCGACATGAGACCGTGCGTGAAGTTGCCCCTTGCTTGTTTCGATAAACAGTCGTTTCATGCTGATTACTCCGGAAAGCACAGGTCGTGGATCACGAATATAATTTGTCCGGACAACTTTGTCACCATTGAAGAATGATCTGGCATGACCGACGGCCCTTCCCTTCTGCTCAACATTGCCGATTCTGTGGCGACACTCACCATCGCGCGACCGGCAAAGCGCAACGCACTGGACACCGCAACCTGGCAGGCCTTGGCAGAAACATGTGCATCCATTGCAGCCAACAGCGATGTTCGCGTCGTGATGTTGCAAGGGGAAGGCGCGCACTTCAGCGCGGGTGCCGACATCCACGAGCTGCGTGAGCACATCAGCGACAGCACGTGGATGGCACACAACCAAGCGACAATTGCGCTAGCACTTGATGCCTTTGCAGCCCTGCCACAACCCACTATCGCGGTGATTCGTGGCACGTGTTACGGCGGCGGCGCCGCACTCGCCGCAGCTTCCGACTTTAGGTTGTGTACAACCGACGCCAAGTTTGCCATCACGCCTTCAAAGCTCGGCCTGACTTATCGGCTGGTTGATTGCCTGCGGGTGGTTGAGTTGGTCGGTGCAGCGCGTGCACGGGAGATCTTGCTCCTTGCGAAGGAAGTCGATGGAGCGACCGCGCTCACCTGGGGTATGGTCACCGAATGTGTCGAGCCCGCGTTGTTGCCCTCAGCATTAGCAGTGACGCTGGCAAAAATTACTTCACTATCGTCATACAGCGCGCGCGGCATCAAACAATCCTTGCTAAAGATTAGAGCCGGACAAACAACCGACGACGCCGAGACCAAGCAAATTTTTGCCGCTGCCTTCAAGGGGGCGGACTTCGCCGAAGGTGCCGCGGCCTTTGTTGAAAAACGCGCACCCGAGTTTGGCTAAACCATGCCAGCGTATATCTTTGTCAGCGCAGTCATCCACGACGCCAAAAAATTCGCTGCATACGGCTCGGCGAATGCTGCGCTGGTCGCGCGCATGGGCGGCAAGTATCTAGTACTCGGCCCGGAAGGAGATACCCTCGAAGGCCAGCCCTTAAGCGGCAAGAAAGTGATTTCGGAGTGGCCAAACAAAGACGCGGCACTGGCCTACTGGCAATCGCCAGAGTATGCAGAGATACGTAAACTGCGCGAAGGCATTTGTGATGCGCAGGTAATGTTGCTCGATGGATTTGGTCATCCAACCTCCCAACTTAACGACTCACGACAGGTCATTTGATGTCATCAAACTCCAATCTCTACGGGCCATACCGCGTACTTGCGTTACAAACACGATGTGATGCGGTCAATGGCATCAGCGACATCGCGGAGTGTCGCGCGCAGATGATGCGATCCATTGAGCGCATTGACCGGCAGATCGCCGCTTCCAAGATGTTTTCCGGCGACGACCTAAAACTGGTGGTGCTGCCGGAGTATTTTTTGACGAGTTTTCCCACGGGACCGGATTTGCCAACGTGGGCGGCACGTGCGTGTCTGCTGCAAGACGGTCCCGAGTACAAAGCACTGGGCGACGTCGCCAAGAAAAATGGCGTCTATCTCTCCGGCAATGCTTATGAGATCGACCCGAAGTTTTCGGACCTGTCGTTCCAAGTAAGTTTTATCATCAACGATCAAGGTGAGTTGATTCTTCGTTATCGCCGTTTGATTTCTATGTACACCGCAACACCGCACGATCTCTGGGACAAGTTTGTTGACATTTATGGTGTGGAGGCCGCCTTCCCGGTCGCGGATACACCACTCGGTAAACTTGCCTGCATCGCCTCTGAAGAAATTTTGTTCCCTGAAGTAGCACGAGCACTGGCATTACGTGGTGCCGAGATTTTCCTGCATTCGTCATCTGAAACCGGCAGCCCACAGGCGACCAAAAAAGGCATTGCCAAACGCGCACGCGCGGTGGAAAACCTCGCCTACGTGGTGTCGGCCAACAGTGCGGGTATTGCAGGCATCGACATCCCGATGGCGTCGACCGACAGCGGCTCAATGGTGATTGATTACGAAGGCCGCATCTTGGCCGAAGCCGGTTACGGCGAATCGATGGTCGCCCTGACACAAGTCGACCCGACCATTATTCGGCACGTCCGTGGACGTGTCGGCATGGACAACTATCTGGCACGACTTCGCCTTGAACCGTTTGCCTCAACCTATCAAATGAGTGTCTATCCACCCAATGTTCTCGCCAATGAAAAACCATCGCGTGCAGGATTCCGCGCCGCCATTGAGCGAGGCATTGCCGCCATTCAGAACAAGGCCCCCTCAAAATGACTGAGATGTTTCGGGTACGCAATCCGCGCAACGGACAGTACGACTATCAGTTTCCGATCGTCACACCGGCCGAGATCGCTGCGCGGGCAACCAAACTTCGGGCAAATAGTCCTGTTTGGTCAGAGATGCCGGCGGCTGAACGATGTGCCGTGTTGTTTCGATTTGCCGAAGCCGTCAAAGCGGAACGTCAGGCGCTTATTGATGCGTTGATCATCGATACCGGCCGCAAGCGCGAATCAGAGTTGGAAGTTGATTCCGCGATCGGCAATATCCTGCGCTGGGCCACGCGTGCCCCCGCCCTGCTTGATGAGCCCGCCACCCGCGAAAGTGTGGTCAAACCGATGACACTCACCGCAGCGAGTGTGCCGGTTGGTTTGGTTGCCGTCATTAGTCCGTGGAACTTTCCTTTGCTGCTCGCCCTGATTGACACCATCCCGGCGCTTGCAGCGGGATGTGCGGTGATGGTCAAACCGTCTGAGGTGACGCCGCGATTTGTCGAACCGCTACAGCGCGCCATCAACGTCGTACCCGAACTCGCCAATGTGCTGAGCTTTGTGCAGGGCGGGCCGGCAACGGGGGCGGCGATGATCGACAAAGCTGACGCGGTGTGTTTTACCGGCAGTGTTGCGACGGGTCGCATCATCGCGCGCCATTGTGCGGAGCGTTTGATCGCTTGTTTCCTCGAACTCGGTGGCAAGGATGCCGTGATCGTGCTCGAAGGCGCCGACATTCCACGCGCCGCACGTTCGGTGGCCTGGGGGGGCAACGCCAATGCCGGCCAGTCTTGCCTCTCAGTCGAGCGGGTGTTTGTTGAGGCACCGGTGTACCAAGAATTCATCTCTGCACTGGCTGCGGAATGCAACGCGTTAAAACTCGCCTACCCAAGTTTGGATGATGGCGTGGTCGGGCCGCTCATCGCGGAGCGCCAGGCAGAAACCATCCGTGCGCAACTTAACGACGCCTATACACGCGGCGCAAAAGCGCTGGCGGGCAACAATGTCGAGTCACTTGGCGGCGGACTGTGGTGCAAACCGGTCGTCTTGGTGGATGTGAAGGCCGACATGAAAATCATGACCGAAGAAACCTTTGGACCCGTGCTGCCAGTGATGTCCGTCGCAGATGCCGAGGAAGGGATCGCGTTAGCCAATGGAACTGAGTTCGGATTGTCGGGGGCAGTATTCGGCCCGCGTGAGCGCGCAATCGAAGTTGCCAAAAAAATGGACGGTGGTGCGATCAGTATCAACGACGCGGCATTGACCGCGATTGTGCACGATGGTGAAAAACAAGCCTTCAAGAATTCCGGCTTGGGGCCATCACGGATGGGAGATGGTTCTATCGCCCGCTTCCGGCGCAAACGCATGCTGATTGAGAACGTGACCGAGCAACACAACCCGTGGTGGTTTCCGCCCATCACCGAACCACGCATGGCGGTTTCAAATAATTAGTGCAACACAATATTGTGAAGTCTACAAAGGAGTGTTGCGATGGAAAGCAAGTCGGGTTG
>JBIIYQ010000079.1:0-13395 GCA_044346745.1 Usitatibacteraceae bacterium
GATCATCTCCGTGATCGGGTGTTCGACCTGAACGCGTGTGTTCATTTCGATGAAATAAAACTCATCGTTCTCGAACAGAAACTCAAACGTACCGGCACCCCGGTAGCCCATCTTCACGCAAGCTTCCGCACAGCGCTCGCCGATCTTGTCGCGAATGCGTGGCTTTAATTCTGGCGCAGGCGCTTCCTCGATAATTTTTTGGTGGCGGCGCTGCATCGAGCAGTCGCGTTCCCACAAGAAAATCGCGTTCTTGTGTTCGTCGGCCAAGATCTGGATTTCGATGTGCCGCGGGTTCTCCAGAAACTTTTCCATGTAGACCATGGGGTTGCCAAACGCCGTCTGCGCTTCGGCTTTGGTCATTTGCACGGCGTTCACCAGAGCAGCTTCGGTGTGCACCACCCGCATACCGCGCCCGCCACCGCCACCGGCCGCCTTGATGATCACCGGGTAGCCCACTTCGGCGGCGATACGACGAATCTCTTTTGGGTCATCCGGCAACGCACCTTCGGAGCCCGGAACGCATGGCACACCAAATTTCCGCATGGCCGCTTTTGCCTGAACCTTGTCACCCATCATGCGGATGTTTTCGGGTTTCGGGCCAATGAACACAAAGCCGGAGTTTTCAACGCGCTCGGCAAAGTCCGCGTTTTCCGAAAGGAATCCGTAACCCGGGTGAATCGCTTGTGCGTCGGTGACTTCCGCAGCACTGATGATCGCGGGAATATTGAGATAGCTCTCCTTTGAGGGAGCTGGCCCGATACAGACCGATTCGTCGGCGAGCATGACGTATTTCGCGTCCGCATCCGCCTCCGAGTGGACCGCAACAGTCTTGATACCCATTTCGCGACAAGCACGCTGAATGCGCAGTGCGATCTCACCGCGGTTTGCGATCAGAATTTTTTCAAACATGCCCCCTGGCCGGGGACTAGAGCCAAAAACCGCCATGGATGGACCCCGCGGTTATTCGATGACGAAAAGAGGCTGGCCGTATTCGACCGGCTGACCGTTTTCAACAAGGATGGCTTTCACCACACCGGCTGCGTCCGATTCGATTTCGTTCAGTAGCTTCATCGCCTCGATGATGCACAACGTTTGGCCTTTGGTCACCGCTTGGCCAATTTCAACAAATGACGACGCACCAGGCGAAGGGGAACGGTAGAACGTGCCCACCATCGGCGACTTCAGTGTGTGGCCGACCGGCTCTGCGGGCGCGACCGGAGCCGCAGCCGCTGGTGCAGCTGCAGTGGGTTGCAGATTCACCTGGGCAGGCATCTGCTGCATGTATTGAGGTGCTGGTGCCGCCACGCCGTGGCGGCTGATTCTTACCTTCTCTTCACCCTCTGTGATCTCCAGTTCGGCGATGCCTGATTCTTGAACTAGGTCGATCAAGGTCTTTATCTTGCGTAAGTCCATGTGCGTTACCTCCTGCCTCTATTTATTGTTTTGCCCGGCTCCTGCGTCGCCGGTTTGCAATGCCCGACTGGGCGGGCGGATTCAAGCGATCTAGCGCCTGTCTATCTTCGAAATTGCGCTAAGTACGGCGTACTCATAGCCTTTGGCCCCCAGCCCGCAAATCACCCCGACGGCTTTGTCGGACAAATAAGAATGGCGCCGGAACTCCTCCCGAGCATGTACGTTTGAGAGATGCACCTCGATAAATGGAATCTCCACCGCCAACAGGGCATCCCGCAGAGCGATACTGGTGTGGGTAAGGGCACCCGGATTCACGACAAAGAAACGGGTACCGTCGGCCTTTGCAGCGTGGATACGGTCGATCAGAGCACCTTCGGAATTGGACTGAAAAGTGTCCAGACCAAGCCCAGTGGCTTCCACCACTGTCGCCAAGCGCGTATTGATGTCTTCCAGGGTATCCGTTCCGTAAACTTCTGGCTCGCGGCTACCGAGCAGGTTCAGGTTAGGGCCATGCAATACCAAAATTTGAGCTGCTTTCGTGCTTTGCATTCCGGTAGTTTGCCTGAAATTGCGCGAAGTTGCGCGTTTTTTGGTGGACTTTAATGACTGAGGAGTCAGTGGTTAATGCTCCAAGATGCAGTAGATTCCGGCTCCGCCAAGATTCGCCTAAATATTGAACAATTGTTTGATTTTGACCATGCAGCGTTACGGGTTTACGCTATTTTTGTCGTTTTTTTACAGTAGTTTGCGCAAATTAGCAACAAACTAGGGCCTAGGGAGGTTGTTGATGATGAGAGTTTCGAGTTCTTGGTCGGTAAATGGCCCCAGCTTTGTCATCACGATTTTTCCATCCGCGCCCAGTACGACAGAAAATGGCAGTAGCCCGAGTCGGTTGCCGAGCCGCTTTGAGAACTCAATCGCGCGGCTTTCATCTGGCAAGGTTGGATAGTTGATTGACAGTTTTTGCGCGAATTTCGCTGTGTTTGACGAAGAATCGGCGGCAATGCCGATAATTTGTAAGCCTTGAAGTTCGTACCTTTGCTGCATCCTGACAAGTAACGGCACTTCTTCGACGCAGGGGGCACACCAACTCGCCCAAAAGTTGATGATCAGCAGTTGCCGACTCCACTGTGCGAGCGGCTGCTGCTTGCCCGCAAGATCGGGGAACGAAGTGGCGTAAATGACTGAAGCGGTTGCGTCGGACCCGCGATTGACGGCGTTGCTGATGGTGGGCTCGGATTCAAGCCGCCCAACGAGCAACGCAACGCCAAACAGACACAGAATCATTGCACCGGCAATGCTGGCAAAAAAAAGAGGACGGGGCGGTTTCCTCACAGGATTACTTGGTCGGGATTATTGAAGCACTAGGTGACTTGGGCCGACTGAATCCCAACGATGTTGCCGCAGCAATTGGCAGCACCCATCCACTTTCAGTCGTTCGGGAGTCACGTGAGCCGCTGACGGTCGCAGGAAGTGCGAATTCGTGCTGCTGAGGCGGGAAGCAGACCCCGGCAGCAGCACATCCTTGAGACGTCAGGCGAAACTTGTTGGGCGCTTTTGCAACTGCCGATTTGCTGGTGGCACCCGTGGCCTTTGAAACGGTCTGCGGCGGCGCAAGATCAACCTGCACAACCATACTGCGGTCGTAGATTTCCACGCGACCGAATGTTGGGTCTTCTACATACCGACCCGCCGGCATCGTCAACACAAGCAGCGTTGTCGCCCGCGAAGCGGCACTACCCTGCCTCGGCTTGCCAGCCCGACTACCGACCTGCGGTTCGACCGTCACCCCCTCGACACGAATCCGGTCTCGATAGAGGTAATAACCGGGCACAACATCAAACTTGATTTCTGCGGTGGTCGCGTCACGCAACCGAAACTGCGGCCGAAAAGCCATCTCTGGATCAAGCAGCTCGCCACTGGCCGCCGGAGCCGGTGAAACCACACTCGCATTTACCTGTGGAGCCGGTAACCCGAGCGGATTACCGTGTGAAGCAGTTGTCACAAGCAAAAGAGCGAGTGCTAACTTATATGAAGGGTGCGGCGTTCTCTGGTCGAGCATTGTTTGTCCGAAAATCTGATCGAGGTGCTAGTGGGAACTACCGACAGGCTGGATGCTCACAAAACACTTTACCGCCAACACGTCGTCCATCCGTCCAGCGCGCTAAATTAGCCGACCGCAGTGCCGATATTCATAAGTGGAAGAACGAAATTCCGACGTTGCCTGTCTACCTGTTAGTGCGCAACACCGTTGGGATGTTCCCGACGGCTGTTGTAATTACGACGATTGCACGCATTTATCCGTTGTCAGGCCACAACTCACTGTTCACAATAAGGTTTCTATGCGTCTCATTATCCTTGCGATTCTAATGGGCTTCCCGCTAATGGAGGGTGCACTACTCTTCAAGCTTGCCTCCGGTGAACACGGAAGCGGTGCCTGGGTGCTCGCTTGGCTTGTGTTTGCCGCGATTGCCGGTATCGTTCTCATCAAACAAGCGAGGTTTTCACTTGTGTCACGCTTGGCCTTGGCTCTGTCTCAGGGGCAGTTTTCGATTGCCGCTCTAGTGGATAGTTTCCGCACCGTGATTGCCGGACTGTTATTGATCTTCCCCGGCTTCATTTCCGACCTCATGGCACTTGTGATTTTGTTGATTCCAATTCGAGAGCCTAGCTTCGCTCGTGGCGGAGCTTCGCGCCCCCAGGCCAGACCAACACCTACCCGACCGTTCACCACCAACGGCGGCAACCATAGCGTCATCGAGGGCGAGTTTCGCCGCAATTAGACGGGTCACTTTCCGCCAATGCGGCAAGAAAGTGACCCACGGTTGGGTAGTTCAGCGAGAAGCGCAGCACAGTCTTTAGGTGGTCATTCCGGATTCGTCGTGATTCGCGCATAAACGACAACATCGCAGTCGATACTCTTGATTCCGCTTCGGCACGCGAAACCCGCGGTGGTCGCTCGAGCTTGAAGTGGTCTGCCACAAGGTCAAAGTAGTCGCCCATCTTTAGTTGGCTGTCATCAACAACATTGAGCACAAGGAGCTCAAGGCCAGCGCCACCGCCCGCCAAAAATGCGTATGCACTCACCGCAGCGCGCGCCAGATCATCGGCATGTATGTGATTACTCCAAGAATCTTCCTCTGCTACGATGACAGGGGTTCTTGCGCGAATCCGCTCAAGTGGAAGTCGACTCGCCGCATAGATGCCAGGGGCACGCAGAATTGCCAGCTTTACGCCTTTTTCGCGTGCCCAAGCAGTCAGGCGCTGTTCGGCGGCGACACGGCGTTGACCGCGTTCGGATACTGGATTCACTTCCGTACTCTCGTCGATCCACGTCCCGCTACAGTCGCCATATACGCCCGTGGTGCTAATGTATACAACCTGCTTGGGCAAAACACCCGACGAGAGTGCCGAGAGTAGGTTTGCCGTACGCGGGTCGTCTGCGCCGCTATTCGGCGGCGGCGCAAAATGAAAAACGGTGGCCGCAAGGCCGGCAATGGCGCCCAGCGATGCCACGTCATCAAGATCACCAGCTAACGGTTGCGCGCGGGCATCCTTTACGGCGGCGTACCGATCTGGGTTGCGGACAAGGGCTGTGACCTGGTGAGAGGAAGAAAGCAACCTAGCCACCCGCTCACCAATGTCACCAAAGCCTGCGATCAATACCGTTGGCGTTGCCCCCACTGATGCATTTCCTTTCGTCATAGCGGCGAAGTATAGTAGAGGTCTTTTTTCGGCCGCGCGCTCCACAGCGGCGACACCTTTCGAATCATGGCAACTGAATTCACCGTCGCACTCAAACCCTCCGGCAATACCTTCAAGGTTGCATCCGATGAAACCATTCTCGACGCAGCGCTTCGTCAAGGCATCGGACTACCGTATGGCTGTCGCAACGGTGCCTGCGGATCATGCAAGGGAACATTACTTTCGGGCGAGTTCGACTATGGCGAATATCAAGAACGCACCTTACGACCCGAAGAAAAAGCTGCGGGCAAGGCGCTTTTTTGTGTTGGCAAGGCGTGTTCCGATTTGACACTGGAGATCAAAGAAATCGGCGGCACCAGCGACATCCAAATTCGTACCCTGCCATGCCGCGTTGAAAAAGTTGAGAAGCCGGCCGCAGATGTCGCGATCCTTTATCTCAAACTTCCGGCGCAGGAGCGCATGCAATTTCTCGCCGGACAGTACATTGACATCCTGCTGAAAGATGGCAAGCGACGCAGTTTTTCGATTGCGAACGCGCCACATTGTGAGCAGTACGTCGAGCTACACATCCGCCACGTCCCGGATGGACAATTCACCAGTTATGTCTTCAACGAAATGCGAGACCGGGCAATCCTTCGCTTCGAAGGTCCGCTAGGCTCGTTTTTCCTGCGTGAGGATTCAGATAAACCCATCTTGTTGGTCGCTGGTGGTACCGGCTTTGCACCGATCAAAGCGCTGCTCGAGCACGCGTTCTTCAAACACGTCGATCGCGAAATGGTGCTGTATTGGGGTTGCCGCTCCCTCGCTGATTTGTACATGCCAGAGCTTCCCACAGAATGGGCAAAGACCTATCCGAACTTCACGTTTATCCCGGTGCTATCGGATGCCAAAGCAGAGGATAATTGGTCAGGACGAACTGGCTTCGTGCATCAAGCGGTGCTAGACGATTTTGAGAGTCTCGCCGGTTATCAGGTTTACGCGTGCGGTGCACCACCGATGATCGACGCCGCAAAGTCTTCATTTATTCAGCAGGGTCTGCCAGAAGATGAATTCTTCGCAGATTCGTTTACCTATTCCACTTAGCACAACAGATTCCTCAACTCACCCCAGACAGGAGAACATCATGGTCAAAGTCGGCGACAAAATCCCGGGCGGCGTACTCAGCGAATTCATCGCGGTTGAAACTGAAGGCTGCGCATTAGGACCGAATACGTTTCAGGTCGATGATTTGGTAAAGGGCAAGAAGATTGTGGTTTTTGGTTTGCCCGGTGCCTTCACGCCTACATGTTCGGCACAACATGTTCCGGGTTATCTCAAACACTATGCGGACTTCAAAGCCAAGGGTGTTGACGAAATCTGGTGTGTTTCCGTGAACGACCCGTTTGTAATGGGCGCATGGGCAAAAGATCAGGGCACGGAAGGCAAGATTCGCATGTTTGGCGACGGCTCCGCAACTTGGGCGAAAGCACTCGGCCTCGAACTCGATCTCACCGCGCGTAACTTCGGTGTTCGCATGCAACGTTGCGCACTCATCATCGACGACGGCGTCGTTAAGCTGGTCAACGTCGAAGGCCCCGGCAAATTTGAAGTGTCTAATGCTGAGACACTGCTAGCTGCGGTTTAACAAACTACCGATCATGACAACCCCGCGCGTATTCATCGATGGCGAGCACGGCACCACGGGTCTATTGATTCGTGAGTTGTTGCTCGCCCGTGGTGGTGTCGAGGTCGTCAGTATTGCGCCAGAAAAACGCAAGGACGTTGGTGAACGCAAACGCCTCTTGAACGCCGTCGACATTGCCGTGCTTTGCCTACCCGACGACGCCGCCCGCGAATCCGTGGCGATGATTGAGAACGGCAACACCAAAGTACTGGATGCTTCCACCGCACACCGCGTGTTGCCTGACTGGACGTTTGGCTTCCCGGAAATGGATAAGGGACAAGCACAACGGATTCGCCAGTCACGACGTGTGGCGAACCCCGGCTGTTGGTCGACGTGTTTTATTGCATTAATGCGTCCACTGGTCGAAGCGGAGTTGGTGCCGGCGGATTTTCCGATATCCACTTGGGGGGTCTCTGGCTACTCGGGTGGTGGCAGGCAGATGATTGAGCAGTTCGAAGCACCCGACAATCAAACAAAATTCATTGATTACGGGTTGAAGTTGAACCACAAACATCTCCCTGAGATGACGCACTACGCAAAACTGAAACGTGCGCCGCTGTTCACGCCATCAGTTGGCAGTTTCAAGCAGGGAATGTTGTTGCAGGTGCCGCTCAATTTATGGTCGCTTCCTACTCGCGTCACCGGGCCGACATTACGTGAAGCACTCGCGAACCACTTCGCTGGATCTAGGTTTGTTGACGTCAAGCCTTATAGCGCAGAGCCTCCGGCTGAACTCAATCCCGAAGCCCTCAACAACACCAATCAACTTGAGTTGTTCGTCTTTGACAATCCAAAGTCCGAACAGGCGATTCTGGTAGCCAGGCTTGACAATCTCGGTAAAGGCGCAGGACGCGCAGCGATGCAGAACATCGAGTTGATGCTCGACCTCAGCTAGTTGTATCGCGGATTCCGCTAGGCTCGTACAGTCGTGATGACCGGCGTGTGGTCAGACGGGCGCTCAAGCTTGCGCGGCTCAACATCAATGACCGAACTCTTCGTTTCTGCCGCCAAATTCTTCGTCAGCAGGATATGGTCGATGCGTAATCCCAGATTGCGCTTGAAGCCGTTCATGCGGTAGTCCCACCACGTGAAACTTTTCTCGGCTTGTTCGAACATGCGAAAGCTGTCGATCAACCCCAGCGCCACCAACGCTTCGAAGTGTTCACGCTCAGGCGCGGACACCAACACCTGGCCTTCCCAGGCTTTGGGGTCGTGTACGTCGCGGTCGTCCGGCGCAATGTTGTAGTCGCCGAGCAGCGCCACATCACCGTACTCGGCGATAGCATTTGCCATATACCCCCGCAGCGCAGTCAACCACGCCATCTTGTACTGGTACTTATCCGACTCCAGTGATTGGCCGTTCACAATGTAAACGTTAACGACACGCACGCCGTCAATCGTTGCCGCAATAACGCGCTTTTGTTCATCCGCATAACCCGGCATATCCTTGGCGACGTCTTCGGGTTTACTGCGCGAAAGTATTGCCACGCCGTTGTACGTCTTCTGGCCGTTGAAAACGGCGTGATACCCGGCATCCTCAATAGCCTCCAGCGGGAACTTTGCATCCTCGAGTTTTAACTCTTGCAGACAGAGGACATCGACAGGTGATGTCTTCAGCCACTCGATTACATGCGGCAGACGAACGTTGAGTGAATTAACGTTCCAAGTGGCGAGTTTCACTTTTTGGTCTCCCCCAACGATGGGACTAGGTGGATCGCGCCGCGCCGTAGATTTCGGCTCATGCAGCGAGCTTCATGCCATTGTGGCGGAGCAGATGTTCGATTTCGGGCTTGCGGCCGCGGAACGCCACAAACGATTCCATTGCTGGCCGACTGCCCCCACGTGCCAAAACCTCTCGGCGGAACTTCGCACCCGTCTCTTGATTAAGCACACCACTTTCTTCAAAGGCCGCGTATGCATCGGCTGACAACACCTCTGCCCATTTGTAGCTGTAATAACCTGCAGCATACCCACCGCCAAAAATATGGCCAAAGGCGTGTGGCATCCGGTTGAAACTCGGATACTGAACAACGGCAACTTGCTGCCGGACGCGTTGCACGAGCGCCATGATGGCCTCGTTTGACGGATCGAACTCGGTATGCGCTTGCATATCAAACAGCGCAAACTCAATTTGCCGCAGAAACTGCATCCCCGCCTGAAAGTTCTTCGCAGCGATCATCTTGTCAAACAACGTCCGCGGTAACGGTTCACCCGTTTCAACGTGCGCCGTCATGTGACACAGCACGTCCCATTCCCAACAGAAATTTTCCATAAACTGCGACGGCAGTTCGACAGCGTCCCATTCCACACCGTTAATGCCCGAGACGCCCAACTCGTCAACCTCGGTAAGAAGTTGATGCAACCCATGGCCGAATTCATGGAACAACGTGATGACATCATCGTGCGTGAACAATGCCGGACGCTGTTGATCACCACGCCCAACGGGGGCGGGAAAATTGCAGGTCATAAACGCCACCGGATGCTGTAACTTTCCATGCGCGCGACGGCGGTTAATTGCATCATCCATCCATGCGCCGCCACGCTTGTTCTCGCGTGCGTACAAGTCAAAATAAAACTGACCGATCAGCGTGCCGTCTTTGTCGCGAACATCGTAAAACTGTACGTCAGCATGCCACGTTTCCGCCACGGCCTTGGCAAAGGTCACACCGTAAATGGACTCGACGACTCGAAACAGACCGGCGATGACTTTGCCTTCGGGAAAGTATTGCTTTACATCGTTATCCGAAAACGCGTATCGCTGCTGTCGGAGCTTTTCAGAAACATATCCCACATCCCACGCGTTGACGTCAGCCATGTTCAGATGATCAGACGCAAACGCCTTTAGCTGCTGCCAATCTTGCTCCGCGAACGGGCGCGACTTCGTCGCCATCTCATTCAAGAAATTGATGACATCGTTCGGTGTTTCCGCCATCTTTGCTGCCAGCGAGACTTCAGCGTAGTTCTTGTAGCCCAGCAAAGAGGCAGACTCTTTGCGCAACTCGAGAATGCGTTTAATCACGGCGCTGTTGTCCCAATCGTTTTTTGCACCGAGCTCAGACGCACGTGTGACGTAAGCTCGGTACATTAACTCCCGAAGGGGTTGATGGTCGGCGTACTGCATCACTGGCATGTAAGAGGGCGCTTGCAAGGTGAATTTCCAGCCGGCCTGACCGTCCGCTTGGGCCAACTCCCGTGCGGCTTCGATGGCATCATCGGGCAGCCCGGCTAATTGCACCTCATCGACAACAACGTGTCCAAACGAGTTGGTGGCGTCCAACACGTTGTCGTTGAACTTCGACATAAGTGTTGACAGCTCTTCTTGAATGGCTTGGAACTGCGCCTTCTTGTCAGAACTCAACTCAGCACCGCCTAAGCGGAAGTCTCGTATCTCATTGTCGAGAGATCGAATTTGGGCTCCCGAAAGGTCGCCCACAAGGTCGCCAATCCGCGCGCCGTTTGAGGCAGAAATGCCTGAAGATGCCCGTATTTGCTTGTACTTTGCAAACAACGTTTCGTTCTGCGAAAGCTGCGTCCAGAACTGTGTGATGGTCGGCAACATGCCGTTGTAAGCGTCACGCAACGCCGGCGAATTCACCACTGCATTGAGGTGTCCCACCACACCCCAGGCACGCCCCAATCTCTCGGTGACATCGTCGATTGGTGTGACAACGTTCGCCCACGTCGGCGCCTCATTCGCGCCCGTTACCTGCGCCACCACTCGCTCAGCGTCGGCGATCAATTCCTCGATGGCCGGTTTCACGATCTCAGGTGTAATCGCGTGAAATTTTGGCAGCCCTGCAAAATCAAGAAGTGGATTCATGGCGCATTCATCAAGTGCGTAATGGGGTAAAAGCGGGAGTGAAGCTGGAGCAAAGCGGTGGTGAAGCGAAAGCAACTAGAAGGCGTTGGTGTTATGCCGCGTACACCAAACGTCCGGCACAAATTGTATGCGTGACCTTGCCCTGCATTTCACGCGCCAGGTAGGGTGTGTTCTTTCCCTGCGACACCAAGGTTTCGCGGGTAACCGCCCAAAATGCGCGCGGATCGAAAATACAAACGTCAGCTGGCGCTCCTGCAACAAAACGCCCTTGGGACTTGCCAAGCACTTGTGCGGCGTTGACGGTGATCCGCGCGAGCGCAATTGGCAATGGCACGTTTGCGTGCTCCGCCCACTTTAGCGTCAGCGGCAGCAGCATTTCCAGCCCCGATGCACCGGGGGTCGCCTCGCCAAAGGGAACGTTTTTCTCATCCTCGTCCGTTGGCGTGTGATCTGAGCAGATGGCATTGATCGTGCCGTCAATCACCCCCGCCGACAATGCGTCACGATCGGAGGGCGAGCGAAGCGGCGGCGAGAAACGATACTGCGAATCAAAGTAGCCGATGTCTCGATCGGTCAGCAGCAAGTGGTGGATGCCAACGTCGGCTGTCAGGGGCAGTCCCTCTGCCTTGGCGCGACGTACCAGCTCAACACCAGCCGCAGAAGACAATCGTGCCAGATGCACCCGCGCCCCGGTTTCACGCATCAACGTGCAAATGGTGGTGATAGCCACTGACTCGGCACTGGAAGGAATTCCCGCGAGACCCAAGCGCGATGCCACTTCGCCATCGTGCGCAATGCCGCCACGCGCAAGGAATGCGTCCTCAGGCCTTAGCCAAATGGTGAAACCATAGGTTGCCGCGTATTGCATCGCACGGTACAACACACTCGTATCCACAATCGGTCGATCCGCTTGAAAGAAGCCGATACAGCCGGCTTCGGTCAGCTCAAGCATTTCGGCTAATTTTTCACCCTTCAGACCCGCCGTCAACGCTCCAAGCGGATAAATGCGCGCCTGGTTCAACGTCCAGCCACGACGTTTCAGCATTTCCACCAAACCCGGCTCATCCAACACCGGTTCCGTATCCGGTGGACACACGAGCGACGTCACCCCGCCGGCTGAGGCCGCCATGAGTTCCGACTCTAGTGTTGCCTTGTGTTCATATCCAGGCTCTCGGAGACGCGCGCACAAATCAACCAACCCCGGGGCGACGATCTTGCCCGCAGCATCAATGACTTTGTCCGCGACAAAACCGTTCGGCGCTTCGTCGCCGACCGATGAAACGATGGCGTCCTCGATGTACAAATTGACGCGTTCATCACGGCCGCTGGTACCCACCGAAGGATCGATCAGGCGCCCGTTGCGAATTTCTAGTTTCATGCGGCCTCTCCCCGGCCAGCACCGACCATCGACATCACCGCCATTCGCACCGCAATACCGAATGTGACCTGCGGCAGGATCACCGCCTGTCTGCCGTCGGCGATGTTGGATTCAATTTCGACGCCACGATTCATCGGCCCGGGATGCATCACAATCGCATCGGGCTTGGCGCGCGCAAGTTTTTCCGCAGTCAGCCCATAACTCTTGAAGAACTCCTGCGCACTCGGCAGCAGCGGGCCTTCCATCCGTTCGTTTTGCAGTCGCAGCATCATCACGACGTCACACCCCTCGATGCCGCGCAGCATGTCGTGATGCACCGATACACCCATCCGTTCACATTCAGTCGGGATGAGTGTCTTCGGTCCGATCACACGCACATCCGGGCAGCCGAGTGTGGTGAGCGCATGAATTCCCGAGCGCGCAACCCGCGAGTGAAGGATGTCACCTACGATTGCAACACTCAGGTTGTGGAAGGATTTTTTGTAGTGCCGGATCGTATACATATCAAGCAGGCCCTGCGTCGGGTGGGCGTGACGACCATCACCGGCGTTGATGACTGCGACATTGGGGCGAACCTGATTGACGTGTTTGGCGATGAGATGCGCAGCACCCGACTGTGCGTGCCGAACCACAAACATGTCGGCATCCATGGCGATCAGGTTGTCGATGGTATCGACTAACGACTCACCTTTCGATGTGGACGATGCATTGATGTTTAGATTGATCACGTCAGCAGACAACCGCTTGGCCGCGATTTCGAATGTGGTGCGCGTACGTGTGGAGTTTTCAAAAAACAAATTGAAAACCGATTTGCCTCGCAACAGCGGTACTTTTTTAACGTCCCGGTCGCCGACTGAAACAAACTGTGCAGCCGTATCGAGAATGTTCTCAATAAGAGACTTCGGCAATCCTTCCGTGGTCAGCAGGTGCCTGAGTTTTTTGTCCGGCGTCAGTTGTGGGTTCGCAGTCAACATCCGTTCTACCTTATTTTTCAGCCTTCAAGAATTTCAAACCGCAGAACATCACCGCTATTGGTGAGTTCAAGTTTCTGCGCGCCATCCAACGGCATCGTGATTGCAATGTAATCCGCCTGTACCGGCAGCTCACGGCCACCACGATCGACCAGCACCGCGAGCTTCACGCTCGCCGGTCGGCCGAAATCAAACAGCTCGTTGAGAGCAGCGCGAATCGTGCGCCCAGATTGAATGACGTCGTCGACAAGCAATATGTGCCGGCCATTGATATCAAATCCGATCTCCGTCTTATTCTTTTGCGGGTGTAATCCACGAGTCGCATAGTCGTCGCGGTGTAATGTGACCGCTATCCGACCGACGTTGCTTGCGCCAATCTTCGCCGCCAACTTATCCGCAACCCACACGCCGCCTGTGTGGATACCGACGACACCGATATCAAGCG
>JBIIYQ010000205.1:0-4166 GCA_044346745.1 Usitatibacteraceae bacterium
CTTGCGCCGAATCATGACTTGACTCCGGCGGCCAGTGCATCGCCGCGTTTATAGGCCATTGCCCAGCCCCAAATTTCATCGCCCTTGCCACGACGCTGCACGCGAGTCTTGTAGATCGACTCAATCACCGCGCCATCACCGGCAAGCAAGGCCTTGGTGGAACACATTTCGGCACAGGCAGGCAACTTGCCTTCAGCAATACGGTTGCGCCCGTACTTCGTGAACTCAGCCTTGCTGTGGTTTTCTTCCGGGCCACCGGCACAGAAGGTGCACTTGTCCATCTTGCCACGCAGGCCAAACGCACCTGCTTGTGGGAACTGCGGTGCACCAAACGGGCAGGCATAAAAGCAGTAGCCGCAACCGATGCAGAGGTCTTTGTCATGCAGCACAACACCTTCTTCGGTCTTGTAGAAGCAATCCACCGGGCAGACCGCCATACACGGCGCATCAGAGCAGTGCATACACGCCACCGACATCGAACGCTCACCGGGCTTGCCGTCGTTTACCGTGATCAACCGCCGACGGTTAACACCCCAAGGTACCTCGTGCTCGTTTTTACACGCTGTTGCACAGCCGTTACACTCGATGCAGCGCTCCGCATCACAGATAAATTTCATTCTTGCCATGATTTTCTCCTCTTATCCGTGCTGTTAAGCCGCAACCACTTGGCAAAGTGTGGTTTTCGTTTCTTGCATCATTGTCACTGAGTCATAACCATAAGTTGTCGCGGTGTTGACAGCTTCTCCGCGCACAATTGGTGCAGCACCTTTTGGATACTTATCCAGCAGGTCAGCGCCCTGCCACCAGCCCGCAAAGTGGAACGGAATAAAGGTCGTTCCGGAGGCCACACGTTCGGTAATGAGCGACTTCACTTTGATCTTGGCGCCGGTAGGCGATTGCACCCACACAAACTGGTTGTTCTTGATGCCACGCGCCTCAGCGTCCTTGGGATTGATCTCCACAAAGTTTTCTTGCTGAAGTTCGGCCAACCAAGGATTGGAGCGCGTCTCGTCGCCACCACCTTCGTACTCAACCAATCGTCCGGACGTCAGGATCAGCGGGAACTGCTTGCTGATGTCTTTGTTCTTCTCCTGTACTGTTTTGTACAACGTCGGCAAGCGCCAGAAGGCTTTGCGGTCGTCGTGGCTTGGGTACTTCGCGACCAAGTCAGGGCGAGGCGAATAGATAGGTTCGCGATGAATCGGCACGGGGTCCGGGAAGTTCCACACAACAGCACGCGCCTTAGCGTTACCAAACGGATGGCAACCGTGATTCTTCATTGCCACACGGATGATGCCGCCGGACAGGTCGGTCTTCCAGTTCTTGCCTTCCGCAGCCTTCTGTTCGGCTTCGGTCAGCTCCGCCCACCAGCCGAGTTTCTTCATCAACACGTGGTCGAACTCTGGATAGCCCGTTGTGATATCCGCTCCCAGTGAGTGCGAACCATCTTCCGCCAGCAACGAAACGCCCTCGCGCTCTACGCCGAAATTGGCGCGGAAGTTTCCACCGCCTTCCATGACGTGTTTGGACGTGTCATAGAGATTCGGCGAGCCCGGATGTTTCATTTCCGGCGTGCCGTAACAAGGCCATGGCAAACCGAAGTAGTCGCCATTCATGTTGTAGCCGGTTTCTTTGTCGATAACGTCTTTTGTACAACGCAGCGTGCGGACATCGAATGCGTCCATATTGCGCATATGCGCCTTGAGACGCTCAGGCGACTGACCGGTGTAACCGATGGTCCAAGTCCCTCTGTTGATTTCGCGGAGTACGTCCTCGACCACTGGCTCTTCGTAACCGGCTGCGACCTTTACCACCGCAATGTTCTGCTTGCCGTCGCGTTTTCCAACAAACTGATCGCCGAAGCCCATACGTTTGGCGAAGTCGTACATGATGGCGTGGTCTGGACGCGACTCAAACAACGGCTCGATCACTTTTTCGCGCCATTGAATCGAACGATTCGACGCCGTACACGAGCCGGCACACTCGAACTGCGTGGCAGCCGGCAATAGGTAAACGCCGTCTTTACGATCCGGCATTGCGGCAGAAGCGGTGGGATATGGATCGATGATGACCATCAACTCCACGGCCTCCATCGCCTTCTTCATTTCCAAACCGCGCGTCTGTGAGTTTGGCGCATGCCCCCAATAGACGATTGCCTTAAGGTTGGAATCTTGGTCGATCAGCTCGTTCTTCTCAAGAACACCGTCGATCCAGCGCGACACCGTCATGCCAGGTTTTTCCATCATCGCCTTGGAAGCGTACTGCGCCTTCACCCAATCGTAGTCAACGTTCCACACCTTTGCCCAGTGTTTCCACGAGCCTTCGGCGAGGCCGTAGTAACCCGGCAACGAATCCGGGTTTGGACCGACGTCGGTTGCACCCTGCACGTTGTCGTGACCGCGGAAGATATTCGTGCCGCCGCCGGAGACACCGACGTTGCCAAGCACCAGTTGCAAGATGCACGACATCCGCACCATCGCGTTACCAATGGTGTGTTGGGTCTGGCCCATGCACCACACCACTGTTGAAGGGCGATTCATGGCCATCGTCTCTGCAACTTTGTAGACCTCGACTTCGGGAACGCCGCAAGCTTCTTCAACAGCCTTCGGATTCCACTTCTTCATCACTTCGTCGCGAATTTTCTCCATTCCAAACACGCGATCATTCAGGTACTTCTTATCTTCCCAATCGTTGTTAAAGATGTGATACAGCAGGCCGTAGATGAAGGGAATGTCCGAGCCGGAACGGATACGCACAAACTGATCGGCCTTCGCCGCCGTACGTGTGAAGCGTGGATCAACAACGATCATCTTTGCGCCGGTTTCTTTGGCGTGCAACATATGCAACATTGAAACCGGATGAGCTTCCGCGGCATTGGAACCGATATACATTGCACACTTGGTGTTTTGCATATCGTTGTAGGAGTTGGTCATCGCACCATAACCCCAGGTGTTTGCCACACCGGCCACTGTTGTTGAGTGGCAGATACGCGCCTGATGATCGGTATTGTTGGTGCCGAACATCGACACAAACTTGCGCATCAAATACGCTTGTTCGTTATTGTGTTTCGAGGAACCCACCCAGTAAACAGAGTCCGGCCCGCTCGATTTGCGCAACGCTAAAAACTTTTCCGTGAGTTCAGACATTGCCTGATCCCACGAAATCTTCTGGTACTTGCCGTTGACCAACTTCATCGGGTACTTCAGGCGATGTTCACCGTGGCCGTGTTCACGTACCGATGCGCCTTTTGCGCAGTGCGCGCCAAGGTTAAGCGGCGAATCAAACACAGGCTCTTGCCGGACCCAAACGCCATTTTGCACAACCGCATCTACCGCACAGCCAACCGAGCAGTGGGTGCAGACCGTGCGCTTGATTTCCATCTTGCCATCGGCGGAGACCATCGGCCCTGCGGCGTTGGCCGCGTTTGCCTTCTGCATCATCGAAAAAGGCAACTGCGAGGCAAAGGCGCCTGCGCCGGTGACCATACCCGATCGCTTGAGAAATGCACGTCGGTCTACCGTACCGACGGCGCGATTTATTGTTGACGCAAAGGTGCTCTTCTGCACCTGTCCTGAGGACTTCTTGGTTAGCAGCATCGTCGTACTCCTCGCGTTACAGTTTGGTGGTTTCGTAGTAATGCTTGATGTGCGGCGTCATGCGATAACCGCTCTCAGTGTTTTCCGCAGGCAGCGTCGCGACAGCCAGCTCATTGCTAGGAACCCCTGCAACCAAGGCTGCGGCACCAGCTACCGCTCCCGCCGTGCCGAGCGTTGCGCCAAGCAAAAAGTTACGTCGATTGGGTGAGATTTTTGTTGGTTTCATTTGCCGTCTCCTCGCATGAAATTGCATCTAACCGTTGGTGACTTGTAGTTTCACTTTATTGTTCAAAAATAGCCGCGCTACTGAATTTCAAATGCTTCAAGTTCAACCTGAAAAAACTGCTTCGCGAAGCCCGCGACGTGTTTGTAATAGTTCGCCTGATGATACGCCGAAACTGCGTCGGTGCAAGCGAAAACCCAAGGCTTGACGTGGGTCAAAAAAAACTGCCTTTGTGACTCAATGGTTTGTGGCTTGTTTTCCAAATCGCCGAGAATCATGGCACGCATCACGTCACAAATCGCCGCCAGATGATCCTCCGGTTCGGGCACCGAATCTGCACGCGCAAA
>JBIIYQ010000080.1:0-13339 GCA_044346745.1 Usitatibacteraceae bacterium
TCAAAACACCGGTAGCGCTTGAGTACGGTCGAGACGAACCCATAACGGACTGTTTTATCGGTGGGGAGGGAGCAGCCTACATCTGCGGTGCCAGCCAGAAATTCTCGGATTTGCTCAATTGTGTCGAGCCGTGCGTCGTTCATGTCGATGACCATTTCTGGATAATCGACCCAAAATCCTCATTTCAGACGCAGATGCCGTTGGAAACGCAATGCCCCTCTCAGACGCATATGCCGTTGGAAGAGGCTCAAGCTGTGCATCCCACCGTTACTTTGCTATACTTAACAGTCGGTCGAAACAGCTTCACGCTATTGACGTTGCCTTTCCCTTTGAAGTTGCAGCTTTACAGCGCGTGAAGCCACAAAAACCGATCAAAAATTTTTGATCAAAAATTTTCTCAAGGGATGTTGAAATGAACAAGTCGATTCTCCTCGCTGCAATGGTCTCTATTGGTTTGGCCGCTTGCGGCAAAACTGAGGCCCCAAAAACAGAAGCCCCTAAAGCTGCCGCACCAGCACCAGCGCCAGCAGCACCGGCACCTGCTCCTACCACTGCTCCAGCTGACGCTGCTGCCGCGGCACCCGCTGCCGCCACTCCTGCGCCTGCTGATGCTGCAAAGCCAGCTGAGGCACCGAAAAAGTAAAAGCTTCAACGTCGCAGTAGAAAACGCCGGTCTCGTGACTGGCGTTTTTTTTCGTCTATTCACCGCATAATAACATCCGGCATAACCGTTGCTGACACACTTGAGCCTAACATTCAAGCCAGTCGAATCCGTGCTCTTGGCAGGCATGACCGATGTCGGCAATGGAACAACCCATCACGGCAGCAAACGCTGTTCGTGCGAGCACGGGTTTGTTGTTTTGACGCGACAGGTGCGCCGCGACGACATGCTGTAGTTTCGCATGTTTCAGCCGCCCCAACAACAATGCAGCCGCAGCGTTATCGAGGTGGCCAAATTTACCAGATACCCGCTTCTTCAAGCTCGGCGGATATGGCCCATCTTGTAGCATAGACATATCGTGATTGGCCTCTAGGACTAGCGCCCTGCACGCAGCGAGACTTTCTTCAATGTGCGCAGTGCTTGTGCCGACATCGGTGAGCACGCCAATGCGTGACGCGCCATCGCTAAAGACAAACTGGACGGGCTCGTAGGCGTCGTGCGGAACAGTGTACGGCGTGATTTCTACGCCCCCAACAGAAAATCGCTGATGGGGATCGATGAAACTCAACAGCGGAGACGGAATTGCACGATCACTCAACACCCTCGCCGTGCCGTGCGTCATCCAGACGGGGATACGATGTTTTCGCGCCATCCGCGCAACACCGCCAATGTGATCTGAGTGCTCGTGTGTCACGACGATGGCGTCCAGATCATTTGGCTCCAAGCCGACGCGGGCAAGGCGCGCCTCGGTCTCGGCAAGACCAAACCCGCAGTCCATCATCACGCGCGAAGTTGATACCCCATCCTTGACTTCGACTACCAACGCATTGCCGTCGCTACCTGACCCGAGGGAACAAAAACGCATTGTTAGGTACCCTTGCGACAATCAACGCCAAGCGTTCGTATCAATCCACGGACCAACATGCTAAACACAAAGCCCGCTAGAAGCGGGCTTTGTGTGATCGTCACAGCCGCTTCGACGAACATCGGCATGATTCACTAGCGAAGCTGCTCGAACAATAACGCCAAGATACGTTTTGCCGTCGCAGAGTTGTCTGCTTTTCCGTCGGCGGATTGCACTTCAACATCTGACGTTGCGCCACCATCGCTGACTTTGATGCGGTATTGAGGCCGATCAGCGGGCTTATCGGAACGCCAGAAGGCCAACCAATCGACCCAACTCTTCTTGCCTCCCTTCGCGCTGTCATTCTCTGGATCGATGTAACGAACGAAGAACATACCCTTCGAGCGATCACGATCCTCAACTGTGAATCCAGTGCGGTCAAGCGCTAATCCGACCCGCCGCCACGCGCGGTCAAACGGCTCGCTAACTTTCAGCGGCCCGCCCTTAGCAGCGTCGTAGTTCGCACGCGTCTGCACTGCTTGAGGCGTGGCACCGGCAATCGCCACGACTTTATCGGTAGCAAGACCGAACTTAACCATCATGCGACCAAGCATATCAATTTCGAGCGTCTTGTCCGAGGGCCTAAACTGCCATCCGGTGCTGGTCTTTTCAGCACTGGTGTAGACCTCTTCTAGGCCTCGATGGCTGACAAAGATCTCCGTGGTGCCCGGCTCTGTTCCTGCCTCTAAACGGGTGCGAAACTTGTCGCGCTCACCAGAAGAGTACAAACCGTCGAGAAACCGCCCGACGGTGTTCCGGATCGGGTCCTGCGGAATCTTCGAGCGATTCTCCGCCCAGTCAGTTTCCATGATGCCGGACTCGGGTGTTTCGCGACTCAGCACAAAGCCTGTCTCCGCCCAGAAATCCTTGACCTGCGGCCAAACACGATCCGGTGCCCCCTTCACCACAAGCCACTGCTGCTCGCCTGAACGCACGATCCGGGCATTTTCAAATTTTGGCAACACCGCAGAGCCGGTAGATGGCGCGGCTGCCGTTTGACTAGTCCGCTCGCGGTTGTACTGGGAAAAAGTCGTCGCCTTTGGATCTGGTACCAAGAAGCGGTCATCGCCAATCGGTCGCGTCAAATCTGGAGGCACTTCGAGCGAACGGACTTTGGTGTTTTGGCCTTGGGTGCGATAATCCGGCCCCGATGGAGTTAACCAACTGCATCCAGCGAGCGCCAACATGCCAAAAGAGAATCCGGTGATTGCGGTGCGATTGAATTTCATTTAGACATGATCCTTGATGTGTTGCAAAGTGTGGCGTTACAAAATACCGGCTTCTCGCATCGTCGTGCGCAGTGTTTCATGCAACTTGGATTCGAACCGGGTAAGCGGCAGGCGAATTCCAGAATCGATCCTGCCCATTTGCTCCAATGCCCACTTTACCGGGATGGGGTTTGCTTCCAAAAAGAGGTGATTATGCAGGCCAAGTAGTCGGTTATTGACCGCAATCGCTTTTTCGCGCTCACCGGCAAGTGCGGCCGTACACATCTCATGCATCAAGCGTGGCACCACATTCGCCGTGACAGAGATGGTGCCGTGGGCGCCGAGCAACATAAGCGCCAACGTAGAAACATCTTCGCCGGAATAAATACCAAAATTCTTCGGCGCAAACTTGAGCAACTCGGCGCCACGCGCCATGTTCGCCGTCGCATCCTTAATGCCAACAATATTTGGCAACTCTGCGAGCCGCAGTACCGTGTCGTTCGCCAGATCAGCGACAGTGCGACCGGGAACGTTATACAAGATCAATGGCAGATCACACGCGTTCGCAATTGCTTTGAAATGTTGGTACAGCCCTTCTTGCGTCGGTTTATTGTAGTAAGGGACGACAGAAAGTGAATAATCAGCTCCGGCGCGTTTGGCACCTTCGGCTACAAAAATCGCCTCTTTCGTCGAGTTAGCTCCTGTACCGGCAATAACCGGTATTCGCTTGTCAGTGTATTCCACTGCGGCGGTAATCAGCTGTTGGTGCTCGTCGAAATCGACCGTCGGTGATTCGCCAGTCGTCCCGACGATCACGATCCCATCAGTACCTTCCGCAACGTGCCAATCAATCAGCGCCTTTAGACGAGTAAAATCAAGATCACCGTTTGCGTACATCGGCGTCACGATCGCCACCATGCTGCCACGCAGTTTCACTTCAGATTTCATGTTGTTTATTGATTGCCACACGCAGATGCCCCGATTGCCCAACGAGTCAAACGGTTTAGTCAGCCGACAAACCGCCCAAACCTGATCAGCCGCATACTGCCGCAAATCCAGCCCCGCTATGCGTCCATGTTTCGTTATCACTAATTTTACCGCATCACACCCGATTATTTGATAATCCTCCGCTCGTAGCGGTCAGTCTAAGCCCGACCGTAGCGCCGCAATCGAGAAAACTGGACAAGCCGGCGATCTAAACTGCCTCTGTCTGCGATAATTCGCCGATGAATCGTGCCGATACTTCGCTGCACAGCGCTTACCGCGCCTCGCCTCGTGACCTGTCGCGGTTCGAATGTGAACGCTTGGACGCATTGGATGAGTTGAGGCACACGAGAAATCGGTTTTGCATCGCCGACAGCACAATCTACCTTGACGGCAATTCGCTGGGTGCGCTGCCCGCCTCCACCGCAGCCGCCGTTCAGAACACCATTAATTCAGACTGGGGCGACGGCCTGATTCGCTCCTGGAATCACGCAGATTGGGTAAACTTGCCGCGCAAGGTGGGTGAGCGTCTTGCCCCGCTGGTCGGTGCCCGGGCAGACGAAATTGTCGTTGCTGACTCAACGTCGGCAAATATCTTTAAATTGCTCGCCGCGATGTTGAACCGGCACGCAGTTGTCAATGACAAGAAACGCCGCTATGTCCTTGCTGAACGCAGCAACTTCCCAACGGATCTCTACATTGCTCAGGGCGTGCTGACTCTTCTTGGCGATCGATATGAATTGAAGTTGGTCCACAAACATGAGCTCGCCAGCGCTTTCGATCAAACAACAGCCTGTGCGTTGATCACGCATATTGACTACCGCAGCGGGGAGATGTTTGATATGGCCGCGTACAACATCTGCGCATCTCATGCCGGCACCTCGATTCTATGGGATCTGAGTCACAGCGCCGGCGCGGTGGCTGTCGACTTGGTCGCGGATGGTGCCGAATTTGCGGTCGGTTGTGGCTACAAATATTTGAACGGGGGGCCCGGCGCACCGGCATTCCTATACGTGAGACGCGACCTACAGGCGGGTCTCGCCAATCCGTTGTCGGGGTGGTTTGGGCATGCATCTCCGTTTGCCTTTGATACTGCATACGCTCCCGCTGCGGGGATCGATCGCTTTTTGTGCGGGACGCCGCCAATACTCGGTATGGTCGCCCTCGATGAGGGGCTCGCAACATTTAATGGCATCAATCTTGCCGATTTACGAAAAAAGTCACTCGCCTTAAGCGACGTATTTTTGGCTCTGATGCTTGCAAAGTGCGGTTCGCTCGGTTTCACTTGTATAAGCCCATCAGCGCACGTTGATCGTGGGTCACACCTTTCGTTTGCACATGCCGATGCATACCCGATTATGCAAGCCATCATCGACCAGGGCGTGATCGGAGACTTCAGGCAACCCAATTTACTTCGATTCGGCTTTACTCCCCTATATACGCGCTTCACCGATTGTTGGGACGCGGTTAACATCATTCACGATGTCGTTAAGACGGAAAGTTTTCGTGCGCGGGTATATCAACAACGCAACCAAGTTACATAGGCAATCCATGTCACCGCCAGCCGCCACACAGTCAGAACATCGAATCCTTGTCGAGTTCGATTTACCGAAGTTCAACGCAAATTTGAGTTCTATGACGTCCGGACACGCTTGGGCGAAAGTCGGTACAGAACCGACACCAACGGAACGACTTGTGTTGAAAGAACGGATTGCGAAGCTGCTAAAGGCGCAAAATGCGGTCCTTGTCGCCCACTATTACGTCCATCCGGACTTACAGGATCTCGCTGACGCGACCGGCGGCTGTGTGGCGGATTCTCTTGAAATGGCGAGATTCGGTCGTGATCATCCAGCAACAACCGTTGTCGTCTGTGGCGTCAGATTCATGGGCGAAACGGCCAAAATACTCAATCCTGAAAAGCGAGTACTGATGCCGGCGCTCGAGGCCGAGTGCTCACTCGACCTTGGCTGCCCGCCGGATGAATTTGCTACATTCTGTGATGCCCACCCCGACCGCACGGTTGTGGTCTACGCCAACACTAGCGCTGCGGTGAAAGCGCGTGCCGACTGGATGGTGACCTCCTCTATCGGCCTGAAAATTGTTGAGCACCTACATCGACAAGGTAAAAAAATCCTTTGGGCACCTGATCGCCATCTCGGCAGATACATTCAAGCGCAGACCGGTGCCGATATGCTGTTGTGGCAAGGCTCTTGCATCGTTCATGATGAATTCAAAACTGCTGAGTTAATCGATCTCAAGCAGCGACACCCAAACGCAAAAGTTCTTGTGCACCCTGAGTCACCTGCTGGAGTCGTCGCGATAGCCGACATCGTTGGTTCAACCACGCAAATCATTAAGGCAGCCCAAACGCTCGATGCCACTGAGTTCATTGTCGCAACCGACAAGGGAATTTTTCACAAACTGCGTTTAGCGGCACTAGGAAAGCGATTTATCGAGGCACCCACTGCCGGTATTTCAGCGACCTGCAAGTCGTGCGCTCACTGCCCGTGGATGGCCATGAATGGACTGTCCAATCTAGCCTCGGTGCTGGATACGGGTGAGGGAGAAATCCGCATCGATCCGGCAATAGGCAGACGCGCCAAACGCGCGATCGACCGCATGCTCGATTTTGCTGCCGGCCTCGATTTAACCGTTGTTAACATTCCTGGGCCCTTGGACGGTATCGGGCCCGCATAGTTTATGCAATCATGCTCAAACGCGTGACAACGGTTCGATAAATCTCGTGAATTGCTTGTTCAGAATCCCCATGGTTCATCAGATTCGTGCTATGCGTTTGGGTAGTACATCAATCGGAGCTAGGTAGGGGTCGTCGCCTGTGCAGAGCGCTCGAAACGGACTAAATGGTAAACGAATTGCGACAAGATGAGGACACCAGCCTAACCAAGGCAGCAATATCGATTGACCCTAGGTTGCTCGCCGATCTTACCCGGTCGCTGCTACCCTACCTCGGTTCGTATTCGATTACAACGGTCAAACGCGCAGCGCGGACGACAACGAATCCAACGGAGTTGATTCGCCAGGTCGCCAGTCATATCGATGATATCGCCAAGCGCGAAGTGTTCATGGTGTCGGCGATGCGTATTTTGTCTGAGTATTCCGCTACCGTGATGGAAGCGTCGGCGTCAGAGCGAGCGACGACAGTTGAGGCGCGACCGGCGTCGTCGATTACCCCGGAAGTCGTTCAGCGCGGCGAGGCGGCGCTTGCCCCCATCATTGGACCCTTGGCCGGCGTATTAGTGAGCCGGTACGCAAGTGTCTCGCAAAATTCACGCGAATTTTTTGAACGTCTCGCGGCGCATCTACGCACGCCCGAGGAGCGCGACAGCTTCTTCATGAGTGTGCGAACCAGCAACGGGACGTGGCACCCCGAATAGTTCATGCACGCAGCAAAATCGCCCGCTTTCAATAATTTGCTCAATCAATCATAGGTGCAGCCGATGGGCCTAAGACTAAAGTTCAATCTGACCCTCGTCGCGATTTTTGTCGCGGGTTTCACCACCGTCGGCGCCATCGCACACCGTTATTTGCAACAACAAGCCGACGAAGATGCGAAACGTGCGGCAATTCTGGTGCTTGATGCAAGTGGTCTGGCGAGTATCGATACACGTATGGCGACTGCGCTGGGCTCACGTATCATCGAGATGCGGATTCGTGAATTCAGCGAGACCGAAACCCAGTCTGGCGTAGAGGCGGACGTGGTGCAAAAGCTGGCCGCAGTTAAGGGTAAACAAACACAAATCGCCGGGGTATTCAAAACGCCAACCGGAAACCAAAAATTAGTGGTCGCGCGAATTGTGCAGGTTGCCGATGGAAGCAGTCGGGTTCGCTCAGCAACCATTGATTACAACGATGTCACCACCTCCGCGAGCCTTGCCCTAACCACGTTGATGAATTCATTGGGTGCGGTGTTTTTCGCCGTGTTTTTTGTCTTGAACCTCATGCTTGACCGCATGATTGTGCGACCGGTTACAGAGATGGCAAAACAAGCAGACGCTGTCTCGATCGGGGACTTTTCCGTGCCCGAGTTCATTCCCTCCTCAAAAGATGAAATCGGTGTTCTCGGTATCGCGTTTAACCGCCTACGACGCAGCACCGAAGACGCTATCAAGCTACTGAAAGGCTAAAGCAGGCCACTAGCCCTGTCATCATACTCAGTGCCTGAACACCGCACTTCCTCTGTATTGCGCTTGAAGGTGACGCAAGCCCACCAAAATTGCGGCGCTCGCGGGTAGGGCTAACAAGATGCCGAAGAATCCGAAGACCTGACCGAACGCCAAAAGGGCAAAGATCACGGCAACCGGATGCAAACCGATTCGCTCCCCGACAAATTTTGGCGTCACAAAAAAACTTTCGATAATCTGTCCGACACCAAACACGCCCCAAACCAACGCCACGCCCAACAGTGCATCGAACTGAATCACCGCAGCTACCGTGCCGAGCAACATACCCATACCAACGCCGAGATAGGGTACAAAAACAAGCAGCCCGGTAATCAATCCAACCGGCAAGGCGAACTTAAGTCCGACTGCCCACAGGCCAATGACATAAAAAGCGGACATCACCAACATGACCATCAGCTGGCCGCGAAGAAATTCCGACAACACAGCATCGATTTCCGCGGCGATATTCGAGACGGTGGAGTGAATGCGGCGCGGCACCATGTCGTCCACGCTCGCCACCAGTACAGGCCAGTCGCGTAGTACATAAAAGAACACAATTGGGATCAACGCGAGGTTTACCAGCGCACCAACAATTGCCAGCCCCCCAGTTCCGATGGTCGCAAAAACACGCTTGGCGATGCCTCCGCTATCCGACAGATTTTCTTGCATGAATTGACGGAAGCTTGCGGGATCGAGCGCGATCTCAATACCAAGGCGCGAACTGAACCACGGGACGATCGTCGACTTCACATGCTCGAGAAAACTGGGGATGAGTGAAGTGAGCTGCGCGATCTCTTTGTAGAACAATGGCAACACGATTACCAGCAGCATGGCAACCATGATTAGCAACAGTAGCACCGCGAGCAGCGTCCCGGTGCCGCGTGACACCTTGCGGGCCGCAAGCCAGTTAACCAAAGGGTTAAAGATATAGGCCAAGATAATCGCGGCCAAAAAAGGCGCCAAGATCGGCGACAGCACCCAAAGCAGCGCACCAAACATTAGCAGTGCGGTCCCTAGAAGCCCGGAGTGCCAGTCAATCCAGCGCGGCATGCGCGGCAGCGATTTCTGCCGAAGTCGGGAAATGAAGGCGGGTTGCGGTCGTTGCGGAGGAGGATTACGCATATCCGGTAAAATTTGGGGAGTCAGGGCCTTGCATTGTAATTGAGTGCTTGGTCTTCCTCTTCGATTTGTGGGCACATCATCAGCCATGTCGCTGAACCGACTTGAGCCTCCGCTGTTGTCCTTCATTTGTCCTCCACGAACCCGCCAACCTCTAAGCTCATCCATCAAATGTCAACACAATCCCTCTCCCCCTTGACTTACAAAGATGCCGGCGTTGATATCGATGCTGGCGATCAATTAGTCGAGAACATCAAACCATTTGCCAAGCGCACCATGCGTCCCGAAGTGCTGGGCGGGATTGGCGGATTTGGTGCACTTGTTGAGGTCTCAAAACACTACAAAAACCCCGTTATGGTGTCGGGCACCGACGGTGTTGGTACCAAACTCAAACTCGCATTCCACTTGAACAAACACGATACCGTCGGCGAAGATTTGGTCGCGATGAGTGTGAACGATATTCTTGTGCAGGGGGCGGAGCCGATTTTCTTCCTCGACTACTTTGCGTGTGGCAAGTTAGACGTTGCCGTTGCCACCGATGTGGTACGAGGCATTGCGCGCGGTTGTGAATTGGCCGGCTGTGCACTCATCGGTGGTGAGACGGCGGAAATGCCTTCGATGTACCAGGCAGGCGAGTACGATCTGGCGGGATTTGCGGTCGGATTGGTGGAAAAGGAAGCCATCATCACCGGCCGCAGTATTTGCCCTGGTGATGTGGTGCTCGGCTTGCAGTCCTCCGGGGCGCACTCCAACGGGTATTCGCTGATCCGAAAAATCATTGAGCGATCTGGCGTAGACCTGCATCACCCTGACAATCATCAGTTGGCATTGGATCTGATCGCGCCCACGCGCATTTACGTGAAGCCGCTCCTTGCCCTCGTCAAATCGCGAATGGTGAAAGGGATGGCCCATATCACCGGTGGCGGCCTGACCGAAAACATCCCGCGCGTGTTGCCACAGGGCGTGACGGCAGAGCTCAAGCGCGGTTCTTGGGAAGCGCCGGCAATTTTTTCGTGGCTACAGAAAATGGGAAACGTCGACGACGCCGAGATGGCTCGGACATTCAACTGCGGTATCGGCATGGTCGTTATCGTCGCGGCGGAGGACTCAGGCCGCGCGACGGCGCAACTCGAGGCCGCAGGTGAGCGCGTGTTTCGCGTTGGCGAGATTCGTGCGCGCGCAAACGGCGAGCCGCAGACCTTAGTCAGCTAGATCAATAAATCAGCAAACTCCAGTATCCACGGGCTTTTTCGAGCAAAACTTGCTGAAAAGCCCCGTCGGGCAAGGACTTTCGGAAAATCGTTATGCTCTCTGTAGTCATCCTGATCTCCGGTCGTGGTTCGAACATGGAGGCGATCCTCAACGCAAAATTACCGCTGACGATAAAGGCGGTCATCTCCAATAAGCCAAGCGCCACAGGTCTACAAACGGCACACGACGCCGGACTTGAAACCCGTATCGTTGACCACCTAGCTTACCCCTCGCGCGAAGCGTTCGACGACGCCCTGCTTAAGACCATCACCGAATATGGCCCAGACCTCGTGGTCCTGGCCGGATTTATGAGAGTTTTGACGGCACAATTCATCGACGCACTCCAAGGTCGGATCATCAACATTCATCCTTCGTTGCTGCCCTCATTTACAGGACTACACACACATCAACGGGCAATCGAGGCCGGAGTCAAAATTCATGGGGCAACCGTCCACTTTGTGACAGCCCAACTCGACCACGGTCCAATCATCGCCCAAGCCGCCGTGCCAGTGCTGGCGGGCGACGATCCCGACACGCTGGCAGCGCGGGTACTTGTTCAGGAGCACATGTTGTACCCGAATGTGCTGCGCCGCTTCGCCACTGGCGAACTGTGTCTACCCGGGCAGGCAAACCCAAGCGTCCTCCAATCGGCAGTGCCGAACGTTATGGAGAACCCCACATTGACAAACGCGAGCGCCAGCCTGCGTTCCACTTGGAACTGAATGCCCCAATTCAATTTTTGCCACGCACCGAACCGTCGATTGCCAAGCGTAGTCAGAGTCAGCGGTCTCGCGCTACTGCTTTGCGTTGCTGCACTCCTGGTCGCAGGCCCCGCACTCGCCGCAAAAGCAGGTTCAACCATACCTAACTCGGTAAAGGCCACCTACAAGATATATCGAAGCGGCGTCCTGCTGGGTAACGTCGATGAGCGATTTGAACGGGATGGTGACCGCTACAAAATCACCTCGGCCACTCGTACCGAGGGGCCGATCAGTTTGCTGATCCGCGAACAAATCTCGGTGACTTCCGAGGGGCGAATCGCCGCCAGTGGACTGGTACCGAGCGTTTTTTCCACGAGCAGAAAAACCGATAGCAGCAAGTCTTTCACTTCTCGCTTCAACTGGGAAAAAAATGAACTGGTGCGCGAACATGACAACCCGGATGTCGCGGGAGGTATCGAAAAGGAAGTCTTCGCACTGCCGGTCGGCACCCAGGATCGGCTCTCTGCGATGTACCAGTTTATGGTGACCACGCCAAACGCGGCGTCGATATCGGCACTCATGACCCAAGGTAAAAACGCCGAGCGTTACCAGTACTCAAAACAAGGTGAACCGAGCGTAACGACACCGGCCGGCCAGTTCACGACGGTTTACTACGTACGCGAAGCCGCACCTGGCGAATCCAAGGCGGAATTGTGGCTGGCCAAAGAACACAACTACATTCCCGTGCGGGTGGTGTTTAAGGACGCAAAGGGAAGTTCGCTCGAGCAAAGTTTGGTCGAACTCGTCATTCGATAAAAGAGCTTCGGTGAGCCAGACTGCCCGATGAACCAGATGCAAAACCCCGACAGGCATCGCGCTCATTGGCTGGTACGGCTCGCCCAGCCGTCAGCCATCGGGATCGCGTTCGCGACCTCGATACTATTGCACGTAGTTATGTATTGGGTCACACCGCGCTTCGCCACCACCTTTACGCCGACCAAGCCGGTGCAATACGATGCATCATTGGTGCCCCTCGAGTCATTACCGGCCGCTAAAAAAGTCAGCGAGACGCGGGTGGTCAATGGCAGCCGCATAAACACCCGATCAGAAGCACCAGCAGAAACACAACCACGCCGAACGACCCCAAAATCCGCTACAGACTTTGCCGCGCCAGAGAATACAATGCCGGTTGCGGCAGCGACGGTCGCGCCGACGCCAGAGCCCACTGCCGCACCTACTTCGGTGCCCACTGAAGCGGCCGAGGGCAGACCAGGAGAAGGCAGCCGCGCGGGCGGTATTGAACGGCCATCAACTACGCAGAGCGGCGATCCCTCGACTGGCACTGCGGCCACCAACCAAGGCGTCCCAGTTCCCGCCGACCCGCCTGTGCCATCAGCCGTTGCACCGCCTCTTGCGCGGCGGGCACCCGCATTTGCGGAGCGCATCTCAATCGAATACAAGTTGATGACCGCCATTACAGACGGGGTGGCAAGCTTTCGCTGGACCAGACGTGGCGCGGAGTATGAGATTGAATCGAGCATTCAAGCCACCGGATTTCTGGTGAGCGCGTTTGCCGGTGTGATCCATCAAAAGAGTCGCGGAACCATTACCGAAGACGGTTTACGGCCGCGGGAGTTTTCAATTCGACGCGGCGAGGGCGAGGCCGAACTCGCCGAGTTTCGACACAGCGCCAATACACTGGCGATGAAGCGCAATGGCGAAACACGCTCTGTACCTTTACCGCGAGACATGCAGGATATGCAAAGCTTCTTGTTTCAGCTCGCCTACGACGCGCCCTACTTGGCCGAAAGCGGGGACAAACTGGACGTGCTTATCACCAACGCGAGAAAGGTCTACCGATATCAGTTCCGCAAGCTGGGCGCTGAGACGTTAGACACCCGTTTTGGGCCAATTGAGACGGTTCGGCTGTTATCCGAAGCGGCAAATCCAGAAGACCAGTACGAAGTTTGGCTGGCACCGGGCTACTTCTACCTGCCGATGAAGTTGAAGTACTACTTGGGCCGGTTTCAGGTCGAGCAGTTGGTCACCCGGATTGGCGTTTCCGGCGAGGTGACAGCCAGATAACCCCCCAAACTCGGCAAACGGTGAGACAGTATTTTCCAATCGTAAGATGCGTCTGAAGCCGTTTCTTTTTAAGCGGCGACTTTGGATCTACGGTTGAAGGAATGGAAGAGACGTTTCGTTGCCTCTTGGACTTGTTTTGCTGCGTCATTATCGCTCAGTGCTATCGCGAGCTGTGAGAGGTGTTTCGGGTCGACGTCTGGCCTGAGGTGATTGGCGTAGTTGTGAATCGATTGCAGTCGTTCATA
>JBIIYQ010000081.1:0-13317 GCA_044346745.1 Usitatibacteraceae bacterium
TGGGTGCATTGGGGCTTGTGTAGCTCAATGGGCAGCTATCGACCCAGGAGCTGTACACACCCGTGGTGGCCAAGAACTCGGAGAAGAAGGTCAACTGTGCATTCGGCGTGGCGCTGGCACCATGGTCCCACTTCACATGAATTCGCCCGCCCGGCGTATCCACCACCATGGCCTCCAGTGCCTGCGTTTGGACAGCAAGTTGACGCCTTTTTGCTTCACCCATTTGGTGACTCCAATAAATCCATTGAAACTGGCGTCCAGTCTAGCTTGCAGCCGGTTTACGCAATGTCAACTGCCGGAAATAGGCTGAATCGGTGTTTGTCAACAAAGTTGTCCGCTTTTCTAAACGGCCATCGCTACTTTTTCTGGCGTTCTCAGAAGCTCCCTTGGCGGATTCAGCCACACCTCTTTGATGCGCTCCCAGTTGCGCGTCCGCCTTGACTTCCATAGCCCCGGCGTACTGCACTTGGCTTCTTCGTAAACCGCTTTGCGCTTGTGCAAGATCTCTTTGTTCTGGCCCGTATGTCTTTGCTCAGGCGTCACAAACTGAATCCCGCAAAGGTGATGGTGAAGTTGCTGAGCAAGGATTCGCCGCTAGAGAGCATTCGATAGAGTTTCCAAAAGACTCCCTCTAACACGGGCCCACCCTTGAAGGACCCGCGATGCTTAGCCGTAGCAACGTCCCATTGTTCAAACTAACCGTGTAATTGTTCTCAACAAAACTGCGCGAGGCTAAGCAATAGTTCTCAACATGATTTGGAGCAAACAGCTATCGTGATTGACCGCAACCCTTACTCTACTGTCACCGACTTAGCGAGGTTACGTGGCTTATCTACATCCGTGCCACGCTTGAGCGCGGCGTGGTACGCTAGCAGCTGGACTGGAATGGTATGAATGATCGGCGAAAGCAAACCGGCGTGACGGGGCGTGCGAATGACGTGTACACCCTCGCTCTCGTGAAAGTGGCTGTCCGCGTCCGCTAACACAAAAAGTTCGCCGCCTCGCGCGCGCACTTCTTGCATGTTCGACTTGACCTTCTCAAGCAGTGCATCGTTGGGCGCGATGACGACCACAGGCATATTGCTGTCGACGAGCGCAAGGGGGCCATGTTTGAGTTCACCGGCAGGATACGCCTCGGCGTGAATGTAGGAAGTTTCTTTGAGCTTGAGCGCGCCCTCTAGCGCGATTGGATAATGCAATCCGCGCCCAAGGAACAACGCATGTTCCTTCTGCGCGAATAGTTCTGCCCACAACTGAACTTGTGGCTCGAGGTTCAGCGTATGCTGGACACTACCGGGCACAAAACGTAACTGTTCGAGGTAGTCAGTTTCCTGTTCCACGCTCAGTAGGCCCTTTGACTTCGCCAGCGAAAGGGCGAAGGTGAAGAGAGCCGCGAGCTGGGTGGTAAACGCCTTGGTTGATGCAACACCAATCTCAGCCCCAGCTCTGGTGTAGAAAACCATCGCCGACGCGCGGGGGATTGCCGACTCTCTGACGTTACAAATCGCCAATGTCGCCGTGTGTCCAAGTTCCTTCGCGCGCTTTAGGGCTTCTATCGTGTCGAGCGTTTCGCCGGACTGCGAAATCGTCAACACAAGCTGACGAGGATCGGGAAGCGAATCCCGGTAGCGGTACTCATGCCCCAACTCAATCTGGCAAGGGACTCGGGCGATAGACTCGATCCACTGTCTCGCCACCATGCCAGCGTAGTAGCTGGTGCCGGATGCAAGTATGAGTACGCTCGTCACGTTGGCAAAATGAATCCCGGCATTTGCTCCATATTGCGCAACGTCAATTCCGTTGGTCAACACTGCTTCTAAGGTATCGGCGATCGCTCGAGGCTGCTCGTGGATCTCCTTTTGCATGAAGTGCGTGTATGGGCCGAGATCGCTCGCATCATCGACCACATCGGAAACATGGGCGGTACGCTGCACGGCGTGTCCATCACGGTCGACGACTGCTACCGTGGCGCGGGTAATTGCCGCAACATCGCCTTCTTCCAGATAGATGACGTTTCGTGTTACCGGCAAGATTGCCGACACATCCGAGGCAATAAAGTTTTCGGTCGTCATGCCGTCATGCTTGACGTCGCCAACACCAATCAACAACGGACAGCCTACCCTTGCGCATATCAGCAGGTCCGGATTTGATCGCGCGATGACGCCGATTGCGTAGGCGCCGTGCATCTCTTTCACTGCACACTGTACCGCCTTGAACAAATCACCAGTGAGTTGGAAATGGTGATGAACCAAGTGCGCGATGACCTCAGTATCCGTCTGTGAATCGAATACGTAGCCGGATTGCTTTAGCTGGGCGCGAAGTGTTTCGTGGTTTTCGATGATGCCATTGTGTACAACAGCTATTTCGCCTTGGGAGACGTGGGGATGCGCGTTTGGCTCGGTTACTCCACCATGGGTTGCCCAACGGGTGTGACCGATTCCAATCAGCCCCTGTAATTTTTGCGCAGCCACCGCTTGTTCCATCTCAGCGACACGGCCAACTCGTCGGACGCGGTTAATCTCAGAACAGCCGACTGACATGACGGCCAACCCAGACGAGTCGTATCCTCGATACTCTAGGCGCTTTAGTCCTTCAGTGAGCATGGGCACAATGTCACGCGATGAGATCGCGCCTACTATTCCACACATAGCTAATTTTTGGGCTTTTTGGTTGGGCGCTGCCAACCAGTTTTGGCTAGCTGGGTCTTTGGGTTGATGGTGAGTGAAGCCGCAGGAACGTCTTTCCAGACCGTTGTCCCTGCACCGATGGTGGCACCGGCGAAGATCGTAACCGGCGCGATAAGCTGAACATCTGAGCCGATGTGCACGTTGTCGCCGACGACGGTTCGATGTTTGTTGGCCCCGTCATAGTTGCAGGTGATGGTACCCGCGCCTATGTTGACGCCAGAACCGACGGTCGAATCGCCGAGGTAACTTAGGTGGTTGGCTTTGGAGCCAACACCGATATCGCTGGCCTTCACTTCCACAAAGTTTCCGATATGCACTTTATCTGCAAGTCTCGTATCGGGTCGAATGCGGGCATACGGACCTATGCGGGCATGCGCGCCGACAACTGCGGAATCGACGTGTGTAAATGGAAGTACTTCGGTGCCCTCGCCAATACGACAGTCCTTGAGGATCGTATTGGCACCAATTGAAACGTTAGGCCCAAGCCAAACGTCACCTTCAACAATGACGTTGACATCGATGGTAACGTCGCTCTCGCAGGTCAGCTTACCCCTGAGATCAAAGCGTTCAGGATCGAGCATTTTCACTCCACCATCCATCAGAGCTCGGGCGCTTTCTCGTTGGTAAATGCGTTCGAGCGACGCAAGTTGATCTTTGCTGTTGATGCCGACCACCTCCCAATCATAATCGGGCGTCTGTGTGGTGATTTTCACCCCCTCGCTGGCTGCCATCTTGAGAATGTCAGTCAGATAGTATTCTCCCTGTGCATTGCGATTGCCCAATGTCGGCAACCAACGTGCCAAGCTTGCGGTCGGACAAGCCAAAAATCCCGTGTTGATTTCGCGGATCGCACGCTGCTCTGGGGTCGCGTCCTTTTCCTCAACGATTTCCGCCACATCGCCACTAGCACTCCGCACTATTCGTCCCAGACCGTGCGGATTTGCAACTACGTCGGTTAACCAGCCCACCTCGCCGCGCGCGGCAACCTTGACAAGTTTTTCAAGAGTTGCCGTGCGGATCAAGGGCACGTCACCGTATAGGACTAGGGTCGTTTGTGACTGCGTGACATGCGGCATGGCTTGGAGCACTGCGTGCCCAGTACCAAGCTGCGGGTCCTGTTTAACCCAGATGAGATCTTCATTTGATGCAAACGCGTTGCGCACTTGTTCACCGCCGTGGCCATAGACGATGGAAACTCGGTCTGGCGATAGCGACATCGCCGTCGCTAGTACCCTCTGCAACATTGATGCTCCGCCGATGGTGTGTAGCACTTTTGGAAGCGCGGATTTCATGCGCTTACCTTGGCCGGCAGCGAGGATAACGATTGCTAATGCTGGCATGTTGAGTACTTGCAGTGGGTGCAAAGAGCCACGATGAACCATTCGGGCTGAAATAAAAAAGGCAGTGGGAACCCCACTGCCTGAAGTATTTACTGCGCCTCTAAACCGTTACGGCAAGTTAATGGTATCAAAGTTTGTTTATTTACGCAACTTTCTGATTGCTGCTAGCTGGGCTGCGAGTTGTGACAACTCCGCTTGGACAACAGCCCGTTCCTGACCACTTTGCCGGTTAGCGAGTGCTTCCTCTGCTGCCTGCTTCGCTTGCACAACCTTTGCTTCGTCAAGATCTTTTGCGCGAATCGACGTATTGGCGAGAATTGTGAGCGCCTTTGGCTGGACCTCTAGAATCCCGCCTGAAACAAATACCAGCTCCTCTGTACCGCTCGCTAGCGTCACCTTGACTGTCCCCGGCCTAATGCGAGTTAGCAGTGGCGTATGTTGGGGCAGAATCCCGAGCTCACCAGATTCACCCGGCACGACCACCATCTCAGCATCACCTGAAAAGATGGATTGTTCTGCGGAAACGATATTGACATGAAGTGTCGCCATAAGAGCTCTCGGTTTACCTACTACTCGCCACAACCATACTTCAGTGCGGTGCATTCTCGGGATTGGCTGGCTCGCAAGGCAGCCTGCGAGCATGAGGTGATTTACGTTGATTTCGCTTTTTCGAAGACTTCGTCAATCCCGCCGACCATATAGAAAGCCTGCTCCGGTAAAGTATCGCACTCGCCTTCAACAATCATCTTAAAGCCACGAATCGTTTCCTTCAACGGTACGATCTTGCCAGGCGTACCGGTGAACACTTCAGCCACGTTGAACGGTTGCGACAGGAAACGCTGAATCTTACGCGCACGGGACACGGCCAGTTTGTCTTCTGGTGACAACTCGTCCATACCGAGAATCGCGATGATGTCACGCAACTCTTTATAACGCTGCAGAGTTGCCTGCACGCGGCGCGCAACGCTGTAGTGCTCCTCACCAACAACCTGCGGGTCTAGTTGGCGACTGGTTGAGTCAAGCGGATCAACAGCCGGGTAGATACCGAGTGCCGCGATATCGCGTGACAACACTACGGTCGCGTCCAAGTGGGCAAACGTCGTAGCAGGACTTGGGTCAGTCAAGTCATCGGCTGGAACGTAAACAGCCTGAATCGACGTAATCGAGCCCGTTTTTGTCGATGTGATGCGCTCTTGCAAGACGCCCATTTCTTCCGCAAGTGTCGGCTGGTAGCCGACAGCAGACGGCATACGGCCCAGCAGCGCAGACACTTCGGTGCCTGCCAGCGTGTAGCGATAAATATTGTCAACGAAGAACAAAATGTCTTTACCTTCGTCGCGGAAACGCTCGGCCATCGTCAGGCCGGTCAGTGCGACGCGCAGACGGTTGCCCGGAGGCTCGTTCATCTGACCAAACACCATCGCCACTTTGGAGTCGCTCAGGTTATCTGCCTTGATAACGCCTGCTTCTTGCATCTCGTGATAGAAGTCATTTCCCTCGCGGGTCCGTTCTCCCACGCCGGCAAACACCGACAGACCACCATAGCTCTTCGCGATGTTATTGATCAGCTCCAGCATGTTAACGGTCTTGCCCACACCCGCACCGCCGAATAAGCCGATCTTGCCGCCTTTTGCAAACGGACACACCAAGTCGATCACCTTAATACCGGTAGGCAAGAGGTCAACCGACGGGGAGAGTTCGTCAAACTTCGGTGCAGGCTGATGGATCGAGCGACGCTCATCCGTCTTGATCGGGCCCTGTTCGTCTATAGGGCGACCAAGCACGTCCATGATGCGACCGAGGGTTGCGCCACCAACAGGAACGGAAATCGGTGCACCAGAATTCTTGACGGCCATACCGCGGCGCAGACCGTCTGACGAACCCAATGCAATACAACGGACGACGCCGTCACCGAGCTGCTGCTCAACTTCGAATGTCAGCCCTTCTTCAGCGAACGACTTCTGGTCTGAGTCTTCCAAGACCAACGCGTCGTAAATCCGCGGCATGTCGTTGCGCGGAAACTGAATATCAACAACCGCACCAATACACTGCACTACTTGACCGACACTCATGATTTGCTCCGACGTAATGTTTCGATTTCTTTAGTTTGGTATTCTTTGCCGACTCTTGGCTAGACCGCTGCTGCGCCGCCAACAATCTCCGACAACTCTTTAGTAATCGCTGCCTGACGCGCTTTGTTGTACGTCAGCTTCAGATCTCCGATCACCTTCTTTGCATTGTCCGACGCCGACTTCATTGCAACCATACGTGCTGACTGCTCCGACGCGATGTTCTCCGAAACCGCCGAATAGACGATGGATTCAATGTAGCGCTCAAGCAATTCATCCAGCACCGTCTTGGCATCCGGCTCATAAATGTAGTCCCAAGAAGCATCCGGGGCGCCGAGTTTGTCGCCGGACAATGGCAACAGCTGCTCGCACATCGTCTCTTGTTTCATGGTGTTGATGAACTTGGTGTAGCAGAGATAAACCGCGTCAACTTTGCCTTCGGCAAATTGATCAAGCTGCGCCTTGATGGGACCGATCATCTTTTCAAGATGCGGCTTATCACCAAGACCGACAACCTGTGACACCACTGGGATACCGTAGCGCATCAAGAAGCCCAGTCCTTTGTTTCCGATCGCTGTCGCCTGCACTTTGGCGTTAGCGCCTTCCCACTCTTTGATCTTGCTGATCATCAAGCGCATAGCGTTGGTGTTCAGGCCACCGCAAAGCCCCTTGTCGGAGGTGACCATGATCACGCCAACGTTGCGGACGACATCACGTTTCTGCAAGAACGCGTGTTTGTAGTCGGGATTGGCATGCGACAGATTCGCGGCGACGCTACGAATTTTTTCGCTGTAGGGCCGTGCAGCGCGCATACGGTCCTGCGCCTTACGCATCTTGGACGCAGCGACCATCTCCATGGCTTTGGTGATCTTGCGCGTGTTTTCGACGCTCTTGATCTTGTTCCGTATCTCTTTTGAACCGGCCATTCTCTAATCTTTCGATTCGCCTAAGGACTCAGATCGCCTAGTGTTTAGTACGCGCCAGTTTTCTTGAAATCGGCAACTGCAGCGTGGAGCGCTTTTTCGTCATCGCCGGAGAGTGTTGCTGTTTTCTCCATCGAATCGACAATCGCGCTGTACTTGGACTTCATGAACTCGCGCAACGCTTTTTCAAACGCGGCCGCTTTTTTCACATCCACATCATCCATGTAGTTGTTATTGACCGCGAACAGGATCAACGCCATTTCCCAAACCTGCAATGGCTGGTACTGTGGTTGCTTCATCAGCTCGGTCACCATCTTGCCGCGCTCCAGCTGTTTGCGCGTTGCGTCGTCGAGGTCAGAAGCAAACTGCGCAAACGCAGCAAGTTCGCGGTACTGGGCAAGCGCCAGACGTACACCTGCGCCAGTGTCTTTACGCTTCATGATCTTGGTTTGCGCTGCACCACCCACGCGCGACACTGAGATACCAGCGTTAATCGCAGGGCGGATACCGGCGTTGAACAAATCTGTTTCCAAGAAGATTTGACCGTCGGTAATCGAAATCACGTTGGTGGGAACGAACGCAGAAACGTCACCCGCTTGTGTTTCGATGATCGGCAACGCGGTGAGCGAGCCGGTCTTGCCCTTTACGGCGCCGTTGGTGAACTTCTCTACGTAGTCGGCGTTCACACGCGCTGCGCGCTCGAGCAGGCGGCTATGTAGGTAGAACACGTCGCCCGGGTATGCCTCACGGCCAGGCGGACGGCGCAACAGCAGCGACACTTGGCGATACGCCACAGCCTGCTTGGACAAATCGTCATAAATGATCAACGCATCTTGGCCACGGTCACGGAAGTACTCGCCCATCGTGCAACCAGAGTAAGCGGCGATGTACTGCATCGCTGCCGATTCAGATGCGGTCGACGCAACAACGATGGTGTAGGCCAACGCGCCGCTTTCTTCTAGCTTACGCACAACGTTGGCAACGGTCGACGCCTTCTGACCGATCGCCACGTAGACACAAAACATGTCTTTGCCTTTTTGGTTGATGATGGTGTCGATCGCAACCGCGGTTTTACCCGTCTGGCGGTCACCAATGATCAACTCACGCTGGCCCCGACCAACCGGCACCATCGCATCGATGGCTTTCAAACCGGTCTGCACAGGCTGGTCCACCGATTTACGCGCAATCACGCCCGGCGCAACTTTTTCGATCACGTCGGTCATCTTGGCGTTGATCGGTCCCTTGCCGTCGATTGGCGCGCCAAGCGAATTGACAACACGGCCAAGCAGCTCAGGACCGACAGGAACTTCAAGAATGCGGCCCGTACATTTGACGGTATCGCCTTCCTTAATGTGTTGGTAGTCGCCAAGCACAACGGCACCCACGGAGTCACGCTCGAGGTTCAGCGCCAAACCAAATGTGTTACCTGGGAACTCAAGCATCTCGCCTTGCATCACGTCTGCCAGGCCGTGTACACGACAAATGCCATCCGTCACTGAGATTACGTTACCTTCTGAGCGCTTTTCAGCTGCAGCGGGAAGGCCTTGGATCTTCGATTTAATGAGTTCGCTGATTTCTGCCGGGTTGATTTGCATCTTCGTACCCTAGTTAATCTAGTAAATAAAAAAGTTCGTTGGCGCCGACTAAGCCGTCAGCGCTTGCTTCATTTGGTCCAGCGTGTCGCGTACCGACGCGTGAATAACGTCATCGCCCACCTGAATCCGCGCGCCACCAATAAGACCCGCATCGATGACAACAACCGCTTCGACTCGCTTGCCATACTTCCGTGACAACGCATCAACCAGGCCTGATTTGTCTGCATCAGACAACTGCATTGCACTGGTGATGGTTGCCTTAACGACACCATCATGCTGGCGCTGTAGTCTGGCGAAATGCTCAGCAATAAACGGTAACAGTGACGCCTTGCCGCTCTCGATCAACATTGTCAGCAAATTCGAAATCGCTGGCGCAAGGGCCCCCGCGGGCGCGGAAAGCACTGCCGCCTTTTCCGCGACAGTAACCTTCGGATTGCCGAGAATCGCGACCGCCTGCGGATTTGCCGCAGCCGCACCGAGTACCGCTAACGCATCACCGAACGCCGAAATACTGCCGGCCTCAACGGCGGCGCGGAATACCGCTTCGCCGTAGGGACGCGCGACTGTGGTCAGCTCTGCCATTACAGCTGCGCCTTCAACTGGTTGAGCATGTCAGCATGCACCCTTGCGTCCACTTCGCGCTTCAGGATCTTCTCCGCGCCGGCAACCGCCAACACAGCGACTTGTTCGCGAAGTTGCTCACGAGCCTTTTGCAGTTCCGAAGCAGCATTTGCGTGCGCCGCTGCAATGATTCGGTCTGCTTCAATCTTTGCCTGCGCCTTGGCCTCATCGATAAGCGACAGCGCTTGTTTTTCGTTGAGCGCTTTGAATTCGCCCGCTTGCTCTCGAGCTTCCTTCAAGATTAGAGATTTTTGCCTCTCACCATCAGCGAGTGCGGCCTTACCTTTTTCGGCTTCGGCCAAACCTTCTTCAATCTTTTTTCGGCGCGTTTCAATAGCCAGATCGATCGGTGGCCACACGAATTTCCATGTAAACCAGATAAAGATCGCAAATCCTATCGCTTGAGCAACCAGCGTTCCGCCGATATTCATGACGGTACCTTTCCTGTTCTGAGTTGACTATTCCGAATCACCGAGAATTAGCGCAACGGGGCCAGAAGTGGATTTGCAGTCGCAAAAAACATCGCGAGACCGACACCAATAATGAACGCAGCATCGATAAGGCCGAGCAAAAGGAATACTTTTCCTTGCAACGTCGGAATCAACTCAGGCTGACGGGCAGCGGACTCTAGGAATTTCGAGCACATGATGCCTACCCCAATACACGCACCAATCGCCCCCAGACCAATAATGATCCCGATCGCGATCGCGGTGTAAGCCTGAACCATTGCAATATTTTCCATTTCTGTTTCCTTTCGAGTGCGTGCAACAAGTAGTTAATGTAAAAATTACCTAAATAAATCCGTAGACAAAACCAGATTAATGACGCTCTTCAGCCATCGACAAATAGACCACCGTTAGCATCATAAAAATAAACGCCTGCAATGCAACGACTAGGATATGGAAGATCGCCCAGCCCGCGTGGAGCAAGCCCGCGACCAGCACACCGCCAACCCCAACGGCTCCCAACATACCAATAAGCAGGAAGATCACTTCGCCCGCGAACATATTTCCATAGAGACGAAGCGCCAAAGACAGGGGCTTGGAGATCAACTCGATCAACTGAAACGCAAAATTGAAAGGCCAAAGCAAAGGGTTCGCACCAAATGGCGTGCAGAAGAGTTCATGAATACATCCGCCAACCCCTTTCGCGCGAATACTAAACCCAACAACCAACAAGATTACCGACAACGATAATGCCGCCGTCGTATTGAGGTCAGTGGTAGGAACCGGCCGCCAGTACGGCGCGAAAAGATGCGTTACCCATGCCAACGGTTCAATTGGGATGAGCTTGACCGAATTCATGACCAAAACCCACATGAACACCGTAATTGCGATAGGAGTCACTAGGGTGCTCTTGCCGTGATACACCTCTTTGACTTGGCTATTAATGAACTCGATCAATAACTCAACCGCCGCCTGCAATCGACCGGGCACACCAGAGGTCATCCGCCGCGCGACCAACCACAAGATGCCAAATGTCAGGAAACCTAACAGGAGCGAATTGACGACGGTGTCAACGTTGATCATCCATCCGTCTGCAACCTTGACTTGTAGGTTGGTCAGATGGTGCGTAATGTAGTCAGTAGGGTCTTTGTAACTGGCCATTTCAAGATTCTTCTATCGGTATCGAATTCAACGATGAAACAACAACGACAACCAATGCGCGAGAAGCGCGACTCCGGTACCAATGACTAGCAACCCAGCAGCAAACTTCCCCGACGCGAAAGCAGCCAACAGCGACACTGACACCAGTACCATTTTCGCCGACTGCGCGATTACGTGAACCATTAGAACGGCTGAGCCGGACTTAGCGTTCACCCGCGACGGCCTAGCGATCACTGCATAAGCCAAATTGCCAGCAAAAACTGCCCCCCCGCCCGCCAAAGCCGAGATTGCGTTAAGTTGCCCGCTACTCACCAAAACCACAGCCGACAAAAGCGCGATAGAGGCAATTTGAATTATCAACACACGCCGAACACCCGGCTCCAAAAACGATCTGCCCATGTTTTTAGACCGTCAATGACCGACTCCAAACGAGAATGCTGATAAATTCAACCGCAAAGCCTGTCGATTATAAGCGCGGGTAGAATTTTAAGTCAAACCAAAATGCGGCGGCGCACCATGATTGAGCAAAAATATTCCTTATGTAACCCTATGAAATGTAAGGTTCTTTTGTCACCCAAAATTTCGGTGCCGCGCACACTCTGGCAATGACAGCCGTGAACCCGGTCAATACGCGAGCTTTTGCAGAATGGAGTAAACGTGGTCGCTAACCTCCGTCGAATCGGCAAGCCTGCTCCACCCCTTTTAAGAGTTAAAAATGCCCTCCACCCACAAAACTAGCGGCAAGGTCCACATAAATGATGTCGGCGTAAGGGATGGGTTTCAGATCGAAAAGATGATCATCCCGACCGAAACCAAGATTTCGGTGATTGACCAGTTGACTGCGACTGGGCTAGCCAAAGTTGAAGCGACATCATTTGTGCATCCCAAATTTGTACCCAACATGGCGGATGCGGAAACCGTGCTCAAGGAAATCGTACGCCGAGAAGGTGTGATGATTACCGCGATCACCCCCAATATCAAAGGAATGGAGCGCGCAATCGCGGTTCACTCCTCGGGCGGCAGGATCGACGAAATGAATCTGTTCATGTCTGCCTCGGAAACACACAATATGGCGAATGTGAAGCGCTCCACATCGCAGTCGCTCACAGATTTTGCGGTAATGGTTCCAATGGCAAAGGCGGCCGGCATCAAGCTCAACGGCTGCGTCTCTACGTCTTTTGGCTGCCCATTCGAGGGCTTAGTCGACGAGGCCCGGGTAATGGGTTTTGCAGAGCAATACCTGGAAATTGGATTCGATGGCATCACTTTTGCCGATACAACGGGGATGGCAAACCCAGCACAAGTAGGTCGGATGATGCGCGACGCCAAGCTTCGATTCCCCGACGCCGAGATCACTTTGCATTTCCACAACACCAGAGGTATGGGGCTGGCAAATGTTCTCGCGGGAATTTCGGCCGGCGTAACAAGTTTTGACAGTTCAATCGCGGGTTTGGGCGGTTGTCCGTTTGCGCCGGGAGCCACTGGGAATATCTGCACCGAAGACTTGGTAAATATGCTTGACGATATGGGATTTGAGAGCGGTGTAGACCTTGACCGATTACTTGCGGTGGCGGTCAAAATTCCCGCGATCGTCGGCCATGAGGTTCCAGGGCAAGTCATGAAAGCTGGCAAGACCATGAACTTACATCAGATACCTGAGCATCTATATACAGTCTAACGGGGCTTACCCGAAAGTAAATTCATTGCCCGACTACCCGGGAAGCGGGGACGGCATGACAAACAAATTCTGTTTAGATGGGCTAAACGGCCCAAGTCGATTTTCGGCTCCTTTGCGACCAAATGTGTCGGCGCAACATCTGCTGTAGTATCGCTAAGGGACTGCGCCTCATGCTGCGCTCCATGGGGTGCCCTGCAAGTCATTTCTAGTGCGCTTACATCCGGCGCTGTGGTGGGCAGCTGGATGCAAAGATTGCAAACCGCTCTAGAGACTTGCCCAGCGCAATCGGTACATCTCGGACACAAATAAAAGCCAACGCCAGAGCTAATCCAACTAGGTTGGAGGTCGATGTACCGGTCTCTCTGGGTTTGGATACCCATTCGCGTAACAATTTGGAACCAACACCCCCGCATTAGCGGGCAGTTCTGAGCAAAAGTGACTGAAAACGCTCTCACAACAAATTGGAGTTTGCATTGCAATTTCGCTTCTTAACACGTCGCCACCGCTAGGTGACGATTGCAACAGACACCACGTCGCCTCGCTTCCAGAATAAGCCCCTCGCTGTCAAGTTGGGGGAGGCCGTAACGAAAAGGTAACGTAGGTGGTTTGGATCGGAGCGTCCGCATCGGCGCGGCACTAGCCTGAATATTTCACCGTAGTTGTAGACAGAAATCGGCGTTGATCCATATCTCTTCTATCATTGCCTACCAAAGTGCGGTCGGACGAGCAGACGATCTGGCCAGCGCACCGACCTTATGTCGATTGCAGAAGCTTGGTAGCCGTGCGGTCGCCGTCAA
>JBIIYQ010000082.1:0-13286 GCA_044346745.1 Usitatibacteraceae bacterium
AGCTTGGCTACCATGCGATGTGGATGCGCAACACCCCAATCAATCTCTCGGTCGCCTACATGGACGATCAAGGCAAGATTCTCTCCATCCACGAAATGGAAGCCTTCAATGAAACCTCGCACCAAGCTGCCGGCCCTGCTCGGTATGCGCTGGAAATGAATGCAGCGTGGTTTTCGCAGCACAAAGTGAAGGTGGGTGACCGGATTGGCGGATTGGAAAAAGCACCGAAACCCAAGTAAGTGACCCCGAAGGTGCCCTGCCGGTGTCGACGTGCTCAGCGCGAAGAGCGAGCACCCAATCTAAGCCACCCCCTCTGCCTCGGCGTCGCGTTGTATAGAAATCCATTTGCTGTCGACTGAGAGGCGTTTCGCAATCTTCGAATCGGGCTCTACGACTCGCCAAAACGGCGCGACATTCGTAATCGCGACGCCTTCTGACAATTCCTCGATTGCAGCTTCCGCCGACATACGAATAAAGATTGCCGTGGACACCGGGCACGTCGCTTCACACTGATTCTTCCGTGCAAGATCACGCCGCATGCGCTCGATGGTCCGCGTAACACCGCGCGGAATTGAACGGATGTACGAATCGACCAACAACGGAGTGCCTACGAAGAGTTTTGTCCCTGCTTTTATGCCGGCGAAGTCGGTTTCGAGAACAACTCGCTTTGGCTGTTTGGGCTGGTGCAGCTTATCTTTCCAACATTTCGCGGGCATCTTTGACTCCATGAGTTGACGGTTCACTCATCCTATCGTTGACACCACCCGCCGTAAATAATCCCTGAAAAAAATCAATAGGATCATACGCTTAACTCGCAACACCATCTCAAGAGCCCTGCCAACCCCACTCACGCCAACCACCCAACATCGGGAAATACAAACCGAGCCTGATTGGTTTTGGCTCCGGCGACATCGCCTGAACCAACGCCGCGTAGGTTTCGAGTTGAGCTGAATAACGCCGTTGTTCGTTATCGAGGAACGCCTCGACATCTGCGCCCTCGTGGCTACCGGTCTTGAAGTCGATGATCCAACGGACATCATCGGCATCAATGAACGTGCGATCTAGCGCCACATTAACGAGCCCCGCCTCGACCATACCGGTAATGCGCCACTCCGAACGCGCGTCTTTATGTTGAGCGAGGGTCCAGCGTCCGCGTTGGTCTGTGAGTGTTTTGTTCAACGCCGCCTCGATGCGATCGGTTGCCGCTTTTACATCATTGTTGCCCACGCCCAAACGCGTGAGCTCAGTTTGAAACAACCGCTTCGATGCGATTATGCGATTCGCACTCCACGTCTCCACGCCGTCTGAAGCAATACGTTGCAAGAACGTGTGCACAACGGTGCCGACGTGGCGTGCGACATCCGTCGCCCACTCAAAATCAATCTGCGGACTCGGTGTGTCGATTGTTTTGCCATCGCCGGGCGCATTCGCGCCACCCAACGAGATTGACGGAGGCATCACTGGCAACGGATGATCAATCGCAAGGCGAAACGGGCCAGTAACCTCAACACGTTCCGTCATAGGCGACTTCTGCGTCGCCGCATCGAAATCACCACCAGCCACATCGGCTGAAGTCAACGAAGCCACTAATGGTAAATGTTGTTCACCCAGTGCGGGCCACAATGCCGCAAGCAGGCTTGCCGCCTTTGGTGCAACAATTTCCGGCTCACCATCTTTGTCTTTAACCGCCAGCGTTGCCAATAAATGTAAGCGCCGCTCGGCGCGGGTAGCAGCGACATAAAGCAGACGAACGTCTTCGTGGTGTTGCTTGGCACGGTCGAGTTTGGTGATGTATTGATAGATGGCATCCGCGTCATCATCCGCACCCGTCTCGCGAATCGGGGCGAGCAGGAGTTCGTGACCGCCGCTATCGATATCAGCCTGCTCGGTCCATACCAACAACTTTTTATCGTCGTGTCGTGGCGGGCGATCCAACCCAGGAACGATCACAGTATCAAACTCAAGCCCTTTGGCTTTGTGAATAGTCATGATCTGTATGGGCTGGACAACATCGGCAGCGTCGGCGTTATTGGCGTCGTCAGACAAACCATCACCCCCCGAATACAACCGATCCATCTGGGCTTCCAGGGCACCAAGGCTGACAAGTTGCGCACCGCCACTTTGTTCCTGTGCCTCGGCTTCTAGCAAATCCAGAAAAGTCATCGCATCATCAAGGTCGGACGGCGCATCCAAACACGCGGGCCCGGATAGCGCCAACCAGCATTGCTCGACGGCATCCCGCAACGGCATACGGCGACGGGTTTGTAACGCCGTGTGCAACACGTTGGACAACTTCTCGACGCGTCGACGCCCATCGGCGGAAAGCATTGCAAGCCGCGCGGCGTCATTGATCATTTCCCAAACGGTCCGCGGATCGGGCGTTAACGCTCCATCAATCGGGACCACGCTCGCTGTCAGTGTGGCGAGATCGTTTAACGTCAACCCGCACCAAGGCGCACGCAGGATGGCCAGCCACGCGATGCGATCGGCCACGTGCAACAGCGCGCGGGTAAGCGCAAACAAATCCTGCACCACCGGCCGGTCTTTCAGCGGATCAATATCAACGGCATGAAATACGATATCTGCCGCTTTCAACGCCGGCACGATCTCGCGCAAGTGGCCGCGATTACGAATAAGTAGCGCAATACTGGCATCAGGTTTGTCGAGCCGCGTTTGCCGAATAATGTTGACGACCTTCGTCGCTTCAATCGCGGTGGGGGTCGTTATCGGCCCGGCATTGGCGTCGGTTGCGGCACCCCGATGATGCACCGTCCAGTGCAGTGTGACTGCGTCCCCGGCCGGCTGGTCGCTGCTGCCAAAGGCAACACAGTGCGCATAAGGCACGACCCCGGTTGATGCGTCTTCGACGCTTGGCATCAAGCGGCTAAACGTGTTGTTCACCCACGCCACCACCCCGGGCTCAGAGCGAAAGTTCACCGACAGCGTCAACGGCGTCAGCGACACCCCACCTAGGCCCGAACGACGCGCACGCAGGAACAACCCCACCTCCGCCTCGCGGAAGCGGTAGATCGACTGCATCGGGTCGCCAACCACAAACAAGGTCCGTCCATCGTCCGGGCTCCAACCGCGCGTAAGTTTTTCCAGCAATTCAAATTGCGCAAACGAGGTATCTTGAAACTCATCGACCAACAGATGACGGATACGATAGTCGAGCGCCAGCGCGAGGTCGGTTGGTTCGTCGTCCGACCCCAATGCGCGCGAGGCCGCCTGCGCGATTTCGGTGAAGTCACACTCGCCTTCCTCGCCAAAAACTTCCCACAGTTGCGCGGTGGCGTACGGCAACAGCCGCACAATCGCGCCCAATACCTCCCACTCTGCATCGGTGTATTCGCCGGGCGGCAACGCGCGCAACGCGTCCAACTTGTTAGCAAGTGTTGGGCCGCGCGCCTCGTCCGAGGCAAACGATTCCAACAGCGCACCGATGCGTGCCTTCATTGCGTCAAGCAGCGCTTTCTCTTCCTTGATTTCGCTGGTCGGAAAACCGATTTTTTTGTTGATGCCAGCCGGCTTGCGCCACGTACCGTCTTTGGTCAGCAACAAATCGGCAATCGCCAGCCACGCGGGCAGCGACTCCAACGCGCCACTTGGAAAGATGTCGAGCTTTGCGCAACGTGAAAGTGCACTATCGACGGACTCTTTGAGCAAGTTTTGCCCGGAAAAGCGCACCAGCTCTAGCGTTTCTGTTTTTTCAATTGCTGGATACAAGGCTGCGACTTCCGCCACCGCATGTTTCCGCACCCGTGCCAGCGCCGCTTCGAGTGCTTCGCGTTGATGCATCTTCGGTAGGTTGCGCAGCCAATGGTCACGTCCACGCAACATATCGGCGATCAGACTTTCCACTACGCCGAGATTGTTGTCGAGGTGCGTCAGCAGCGCGGCGATATCATCGGCGACCGGCTCGTCGTTATTGATTTGGGCCAACAACTGACGGGCAGCGCGGCGATACAACACACTCGCGTCGTCGACACTTTCCGGTTGCGCACCAAAGCGCGACATCATCGGCATTTGCCGGGTTAACGACGTGTTCAGTGAATCGATGGTCTGGATGCGCAGGCGCGCCGAATTTGCCAACAACTGCCAGCCGCGCTCAGTATCTCGTGCGAGCACTTGTTTCGCCAGCGTGCCGGTTTGTGAATCGTTGGCGCTCTCATCACTTTCATCGACCGCCGCAAATGCACTCAGAACCCGTGCGCGCATCTCCGCTGCAGCTTTGCGGGTGAACGTAATGGCGATCACTTCTTCCGGCTCATCCACGGTCGCCAGTAGCGCCAAATAACGTTGAATCAGCAGTCGCGTTTTGCCGGACCCGGCGGGTGCACGGACGATGAAAGATTGGCCGACATCCAGTGCGCGGAGACGCTCATCCTGATCAATCACAACGTTGGTCCCGCTACTCATCGTCGGCACCGGCTGTATCGTCGGCATCAATCGCAACACCGGTGAATTCCGCCACCCGGCAAACACTTTGCAGGTCGCACTGCGCGCAGGTGAGTCCGCCATTTTTCGGGTCAACCGCGGCGATCCCATTCACAAACTGCCCCGCCAGGTTGTCCAGCGCAACTTCCCATTCCTGTACCAACACATCCCACGACACATAACCACGGTCCTGCATGCCGCGCTTTTGTTCGATCGGCGTCACGTTGGGTAGAACATTGTCGGTCGCTGAGACGCCCTCAAAGCCAAACGTCTTGCCGCGTTTGAGACGCGCATATGCCAATGCGGAAACTTCCTGTTCGGCAGTTTGAAAATAAAGCGGAAGTTGTGGTTCGTCGGGACGCTCACCAATCCAGCTCTTGACCTGCGCAACACCGGTCTTGTAATCAATCAATGCGTAGGTGCCATCTTGCAAACGATCAAGACGATCGAGTTGCAGCCGCATCAACAGACTGGAAACCTCCACCTTTCGCGCCTCTTCACATGCCGCCACGTCAAACGGCAGGCGTTCGCGTTCAACCATCAACCACGCGGTCACCACCGTGCAGAGCCTCGTATGCTCAATGGCGGAAAACCGACCGACCAACATTTCAGCACCATCGGCGTGCACCTCGGCAATTGCTTGATGCGCGGCCTCGCCGATGAGTGCGCGGGTGGCATCTGCGTCCAAGGCGAGTAACGTTGCCTGGGACTTTAGTTTCGACCAAACCAGACCTAACACCCGATGCAGCAACGTGCCGCGGGTGGCGGCGTCCAGACCGGCCGCAGGTTCTGGCAATGGTTTGGCGGAAAACCGATGCCGCGCAAACGCACGAAATGGGCACGCTGCCTGGTCACGAATAATGCTCGAGCCACCAGAGACGGTTGTCGGCACCGGCAAGGGCGGCAACGCTCTGTCTGGGATCGCAGATCGGGGTTGCAATGCATTGATCGTCTGCAGCACCTCTGCGTAGTTCGCCGTCACCGGGACTGTAGAGTCCAATACAAAGTTACTGATCAGCGCGCTCGCCGGCCGTGCCTCTTGGTTGTCCCCGCTGCTGCCACCGCCGGGATACATAGCATGGCTGACAATCAGTTTGCTCGCGCTACGCAGCCATCCGTCTGTAATGCGTTTGTCGAGTGCGAGTGACGCTGCCGCAGAAGCCTCAGTCACACCAGCCCGCCGCTGCAGCGCAGCGGGAATAAAGGGATTGGGACGCGCCGCGAGCGGCCAAGCGTCATCACTCAAGCCGGTCACCCACATGGCATCAAACGGATCAAACGATTGGCCAGCGGACTCCAAAACACCCAGCACCTCGATCGGCGCTTGAACGCCTTCGGTCGATTCCGGCTGAAAGACGGTATCACCAACAATGCGCCGCAGCTGGACAAGCGCTTCATCAGCACGCATCCGTGGTTGGACGTTTTCCAGCGACGCCAACACGTCGAGGGCATCGCGAAATTTTGCCAGCACTTGAAAGTCGGTCGAACCCAAGGGACGTTCACCGGGGAATCCCCACGCGCTCAGGACCTTGGTGAATTGGCGACTCCAATCGTGCGGTGATCGCTTCGTAGGTGCCGAGACTTTTTTGGGAGCGGCGGGAACAGGGTCAACGGGCAGTGCTACAACACGATCGATGATATCCATCAACGCAGGGCATCCGCCCACGAGACTCTCTAATCGTTTACCGGCATTGAGCTTGAAAGTCTTTTGCAGCCCGAACAGACTGACCTCTGCGTTGAGTGTGTCGCGTAACTGCGCATCAAGTTTCGCGCGCGCCGCCATCTCGCGCTCGCCGCCACCGATGAACGGTGAACGCAATAACGTGCTGAAACGCGCAAACGGTACCGACCGGCCCTGCGAAAAATCGATCAACTCAAGCGCGTCGTTGACCAGCCCGTATTCATTCAATGGCAAACCGAGCGAAACGTTAAACAGCATCGACGCCGGGCTCGCATCGGTACCTGAGCTCATCTGCGCACGCGCCACGGGATCGAGTTCGTCCGTTAATGCTCGTAGCAGACGGCTGCGTTTGTTTTGCAGGTCCGGCACCACAATGGCTATTCGTGTTTTTCTCGGTGCGCTGTTGGGTGCGGTGCTCGGTTGGTTGTCCGGTGGATTGCTCGTTAACCCAACATCGGCCTCGAGTTGGTCACGGGCCCATGCAGCGCAGGCGCGTAGCTCGTCATCCTCAGTCGTGAACACGACACGTTTGCTGGCGCTTGCGGTCACAGCCGCATTCGTAGTATCGATTAACGATCCAACCTCAATCCCAATCCCAGCACACACCTTTAAGAATGTTTCAACTTGCGGCGTCACAATGTCAAAGCCCGCAGTCAGCAACTTCTTCGGTAACAAACCATCTGCCAATTTATCGGCCACCGCCGTGTTGGCCGACATTGAGGTCAGGATATTGGCGAGCTGGTCTGGCAACACGGCGTGATCAATAACGCTCATTTCGCGACACAGTTGCTGATAACTCAACGCCCAAGAAAAGAACACCTGCCCGTCCTCGTGCAGCGGATAACTACGCATGGCGTCCAATATCCGCCACTGATTTGCCACCGACCACGCGGCGGCGGCCTGCTTCGCCGTTTGTGGAACCGACAATAGTTCGGTACTGACGTCGGATTTACGAATGACCTGTTCCCACAGCAAATGGCTCTGCGGCGCTTCTATGAGTCTTGGTGCGTCGGCCAGGGCGGGAGCCTGGCTCGTGCACAAACCAATTGCGTGGTGGGTGCGAACAAAGAACGTCGCCAGCGGCAGGATATCCGGCGCCGCCCAAGCGTAGCGGCCGGCTTGTTGTTGCGCGGTGTCATAGGCGCGCTTGAGCGCGACCGCCAATCGCCTATTCGGCGTTACAACCGTCACCCCCTCGGTGGCAAGGCCTTCCAAGACCGCTGGCGGGAGGTGGGTCGTGTTACTTCTCAATCAAATGGGCTTTTTCTTTCACCTTTGCCCATTCATCGGCGTCAGGCGGGCCTGGTTTGCGTTGCACGATTGGCTTCCAGCCCTTCGCCAGCTCGGCGTTTAGGCTGATGAATGGCTTCTGAGCCGCCGGCACATCGTCCTCTGCAAAGATTGCCTCAACCGGACATTCGGCGACACACAATGTGCAGTCAATACACTCGTCCGGATCGATGACGAGCATGTTCGGGCCTTCGCGAAAACAATCGACCGGACAAACATCAACACAGTCAGTGTATTTGCATTTGATGCAGGATTCGGTAACGACGTATGCCATGGTGCGTTTTCAGTAGGTGATCACAGATTGGTACTTAACAGATTTTTTGCCAAAAACAGGCAATTAGATGGCTTTTGAAACACTTGTAATGTTAACAGAGCGCCCCCTTTTGACGAAATCAGTGTCGTGCCGTTAGCCGGTCGGGACTCCATCCACGTGGCATAATCGCGCCTTTCCCGCTAGTCCGGTGATGCCGCCGGCTCGCAAAACAGATTGTGAGGATTTTATGAGTACTGCCATTGTTCACGTAAGCGACTCAACCTTCGACGCTGAAGTTCTACAAAGCACCACCCCCGTGCTGGTGGATTATTGGGCCGAATGGTGCGGTCCTTGCAAGATGATTGCGCCGATCCTCGACGATCTCGCCCGCGATTACGCTGGGAAGCTTAAGGTCGCAAAGCTCAATATTGATGAAAACCAAGGCACCCCACCGAAGTACGGCATTCGCGGGATCCCCACACTGATGTTGTTTAAGAATGGCAACGTCGAGGCGACGAAGGTCGGCGCCCTGTCGAAAACACAGCTTTCTGCGTTTATTGACGCGAATATCTAGTTTTGCCCCGTGGGCAAGCGAAAATGCTTGCCCATAAGTGCTTTTTAGTTATACTTAGCGTCAAATCTGCGAGCCCACCTGCTGACGTCCGTCCGCAGATTCCTTGGTAGTCCTTCTGAAGCAAACCCCCACAAGAGTTGTACGCTGACCGGATCACGCGATAAATCAATCGCGTGTCGTCAAGAAGGATTGGCCGATCAATCGCCATCCGCAGCCACTTGTTCGGCCTTGGTCGAATTCCGGTAGGCGAGATCACTGTAGTCACACGGGGCATCCCGATGACTTCACCCTTTTTTGTCCCAACGCCACACGGTAAATCCGCCATGCAATTATCAGAAATGAAACTCAAACACGTCTCCGAACTCGTGGAGATGGCCGCAACCGCCGAACTCGAAGGTGCGAATCGACTGCGCAAACAGGAACTGATTTTTGCGCTGCTGAAACACCAGGCCAAAAAGGGCGAAGCGATTTTTGGTGATGGCACCCTCGAAGTGCTGCAAGACGGGTTTGGTTTTCTACGTTCACCCGACATTTCCTACCTGGCCGGCCCCGACGACATTTATGTCAGCCCGTCACAGATCCGCCGCTTTAACCTTCACACCGGCGACACCATCGAAGGTGAAATCCGGACCCCCAAAGAAGGCGAACGTTATTTTGCGTTGGTCAAGGTGGATAAGGTCAACGGCGAGCCTCCGGAAGCGGGCAAAAACAAGATTCTGTTTGAAAACCTGACTGCGCTGTTTCCAAACAAGCCTTTCACACTCGAGCGTGACATCAAATCCGACGAAAACATCACCGGTCGGGTGATCGATATCATCGCGCCAATCGGCAAAGGCCAGCGCGGCTTGCTGGTTGCCTCGCCCAAGTCCGGCAAGACCGTCATGCTGCAACACATCGCTCAAGCGATCACCAGCAACCACCCGGAAGTGATCTTAATCGTACTGCTGATCGACGAACGTCCGGAGGAAGTGACCGAGATGCAACGTACCGTCAAAGGTGAGGTGGTGTCCTCGACATTTGATGAACCTGCGACGCGCCATGTTCAGGTAGCCGAGATGGTCATTGAAAAGGCGAAACGTCTGGTTGAGCACAAAAAAGACGTTGTCATCTTGCTCGACTCAATCACACGTCTGGCGCGTGCCTACAACACTGTAGTACCGGCCTCCGGCAAGGTGTTGACCGGTGGTGTTGACGCCAACGCCCTGCAACGGCCAAAACGCTTTTTTGGTGCCGCTCGCAACATTGAAGAAGGCGGCTCGCTCACCATTATTGCCACGGCGCTAATCGACACCGGTTCACGTATGGACGATGTGATTTACGAGGAATTCAAGGGCACCGGCAACATGGAAGTCCACCTTGACCGCCGCGCCGCTGAAAAGCGCGTCTACCCGGCATTGAACGTGAATCGTTCGGGCACCCGCAAAGAAGAACTGCTCATCAAACCGGACATCCTGCAGCGCGTCTGGGTCCTGCGCAAAATGATGTTCGCCATGGATGAGTTGGAAGCAACCGAGTTTTTGATCGACAAACTCAAAGCGACCAAGAACAACGCGGAATTCTTTGACTCAATGAAGAAGTCGTAGAGAGCCAATCCCGAACTCCCGTTTCGCACTTCGGGGCACATCCCCCAATCGAGCCAGTCCTGCCTTTTCGCTGATTCATACCCCGAACGGGGTATAGCGCCGCTCTATAGCGTCGGCAGTACAATCGGTGGATTCATTGTTCGAGCCTGCGCTGATGCCACGAGTGTTAATTGTTGAAGACGATGTCGCCTTTCGCGACCGCTACGGGGCCATTCTCGCGAAGGACCCGGCATTTGAAGTCGTCGCCAGCGTGGGTACGGCCGCTGAAGGTCTTGCCATGCTGGATTTGCGCAAACCGGATATTCTGCTCGTCGATCTTGGCCTACCGGACCTCTCAGGCATTGAAGTCATTCGGCATGGCAGCAGGACACTTCCGGCCTGCGAGACGATGGTGGTCACGGTGTTTGGCGACGAGGAACATGTACTTGCTTCAATAGAGGCAGGGGCGTCAGGCTATCTTCTCAAGGATGCATCAGAGGACAATTTTCTTTCAGGCATTCGAGAGCTTATGGCAGGTGGCTCGCCGATTTCGCCGATCATCGCGAGGCGCTTGCTCAAACGGTTTCAACCGGATTTGGCAACTGACCGCGCTACGCCGCCGGCAGTAGCCAACGTCGAGGAAAGTGATGTTTCGCTTTCCGCCAGGGAGCGCGAGATACTGCTGCTCGCCTCGAAGGGGTATAACTATCCCGAGATGGGTAAACTCATGGGCATCTCGCCACACACCGTCACGAGTCATGTTAAAAAAATCTATCGCAAGCTCGCGGTGCACTCACGCGGTGAGGCAGTGTTTGAGGCGCATCGCATGGGCCTCATCCGCTCAATGTAGCGGCAGTCCAATCTGCGCACAAGGCGCGTTGCGCCAATGACTTCCCTTCTCATCCGCCTACTCGGTGGTTTGTTCGTGTTGGTTAGCTGGAACGCGTTCGCGCAGCCAACGGCCTCCGACAACGGTGATCGCCAATCCCGCGAATTCGCGCCGTTTCAGGTTTTTGATCGCGCTGAATTTGTCCAATCGGCATCGTTGCTTCCGCCCGACGCCAACGCGAAATGGGAGATGGTCGAATTGCCCGATAGCTGGCGTGTGCAAAACCGACCGCGCGACAAAATTGGCTGGTATCGACTGCGCTTTACGCACGATGGTGCCGCCAATCCAGGCAGCGAAAGTGGCAAAAGCGACCAACGAGCAATCTACATTTCGCGGATCACCAACAACATCGAAGTGTTCCTGAACGGCTCTTCGTTCGCCACTAGCGGACGATTGGGGCCAGACCCGGAGGAATCATGGAATCTCGCGCAGTACCATTTTGTGCCGCCCACGTTGATGCGAAACGGCACCAACGAACTGCTGATTCGCCTTCACCCCGACGGCTATTCCCGAGCGGGTCTATCCAAGGTCTATTTGGGCAATAGCGCGGAGTTACGCGAGATCTACAACCGCAGATACTTCATTCAAACCAAGGCACCGCAGTTAATCACCGGGGTGCTGGTCGTTATGTCAGTTTTCTCGTTAACGGTCTGGCTTCGTCGTCGTAACGAAACCATGTTTCTGCTGTTTGGCCTCATGGCCGCGGTCGCAGTGGTGCGTCTGTTCCATCACTACTTTCGCGATACCCCGCTGTGGCTTGCCGCAATGGCCGTGCCCGCAGTTTTGTGGCTGACCGTATTGCAAACAAGTTTCGCCCTTCACTACGGCAACCGATCGCTGCCGCGCCTTGAACGCGGCTTGATGATCTATGCGTTTGGAGCCTCGGCGATGTTGTTAGTCGCAGCCGTCACTGATCTGTTTGCTGAAGCGACACAGCTGGTCTACGCTAGCCTTGCAATGCTTTCGCCGCTACTCGGCGGCATCATCATTTATCAGTTAAGTCGCGTGCCGTCACGCGGCAACATCCTTATGGTGGTGGCCACACTACTGAACTCCGCTTTTGGCATCCATGATTTTCTGAATTATCAGGAACTGCTGGGTTATGACCGTCTGTATCTTCTGCCACTCGGATTGCCACTGCTTCTGCTCGCCGTCGCCGCTCTATTGGTCCGCCGATTTGTCGACACACTAAATGACTACGAGACATTGAACACCAGCCTGTCGGAACGGATTGCCGGACGTGAACGCGACCTCGCCGCAAGTTTTGAGCGCGAACGAGAGCTTGATCAACAACGCGCGACGGCAGATGAGCGGCAAAAACTGATGCGCGACATGCACGACGGCCTCGGTTCACACCTCATGTCAACATTGGCGCTGCTTAAGCGTGGTTCGCTGCAACAGTCGGAAGTTGAGTCGTTGCTGGCGGATTGTATTGATGAGTTGAAGTTAACAATCGATTCGCTTGAGCCAGTAGAACGCGATCTTGCCGTCGTGCTCGGCAATCTGCGTTATCGCATCGAACCCCGACTTAACGCGGCCGGTATCTCGCTAGAGTGGGCGGTGACTGATCTTCCACCGCTCGACTATCTCGACCCGGAGAATGTGAGAAGCGTACTACGCATCGTACAAGAGGCGTTTACCAACACACTCAAACACGCAAACGCGTCGCGTATCACGTTATCAACTGGCACCGATCGCGCTGCCAATCGGGTGTGGGTGCGCGTTACCGATGATGGCCAAACATTTGATGCGGAAAAGGCAAAGGGTGGACGCGGGCTCGCGAACATGAAGAGTCGCGCGGTGCGCATGCAAGGCGAAATCGAAGTGGTGGCACTTAAAGGCGGCGGGACGTGCGTTAGCCTCTTCCTGCCGATCCAAAAGACAAATCCCACCGCTGACGGGCTTTTTCAGCTACTTTCGCCTGAAAACACCCGTCAATCTTAGCGTTTGTCAGCTATTCTTCAGCCAACTAGGCGCGAAGCGCGGTCAGCACTTCGTCCAACATCTTCTTCGCGTCACCAAACAACATGCGGTTATTGTCTTTGTAGAACAGCGGATTGTCGACGCCTGCATAACCCGACGCCATGCTGCGCTTCATGACGATTGTGGTCTTCGCTTTCCAGACTTCCAGCACCGGCATCCCCGCAATGGGACTGGTTGGATCATCTTGTGCTGCCGGATTGACGATGTCATTCGCGCCGATCACCATCACCACATCGGTATCGGCAAAGTCATCGTTAATTTCGTCCATTTCCAAGACGATGTCGTAAGGCACCTTCGCCTCGGCCAACAACACGTTCATGTGGCCCGGCATACGACCGGCAACCGGGTGAATACCAAAACGAACGTTGATCTTTTTCTCACGGAGCGTTTTGGTGATTTCATAAACCGTGTGCTGCGCCTGCGCCACCGCCATGCCGTAGCCGGGGACAATGATGACACTCTTGGCATCACGCAGCAGTTCGGCCGTTTCGAGCGCATTAACGGGGACCACTTCACCGGCAGGCGCCGCCGCTGCACCACTGGTTGGCGCGGGAGCGCCACCGCCAAAACCACCGGCGATAACACTAATGAAGTTGCGATTCATCGCCTGGCACATG
>JBIIYQ010000206.1:0-4119 GCA_044346745.1 Usitatibacteraceae bacterium
ATCGCGCGTTTAAGCGCGATGGCCTCGTTAAGATTCGCAAACAGGAGAGCAAAGACGATGAGAAAAACACGTTTATTTACCGCCCTAAGTTTCGGAGTGCTGGGTACCTTATGGATGCTCTCGGCCTCGGCACAAACCGCCAAAAAGATGGCATTGGTTCCGGCGCCGACAGCGCCGCATCACTTGGCACGTCTAGCCAAGACCGACGGAGCGGCGGTGATTCCCAGCAAGCGCGCGGTTCAGCAGCGGAATACCTCGACCGCTCCAGCGACGTCGTCATCGTCCGCCAAACAGCAGCTGACCTCGAACAAACAAGGCTTGCCCTTGAGGTCCTTGACTCGCCCGTCGAACAAGTTGACGTCACCGCCGTCGTCTATGAATTCCAAACAGGTGCCAAAGTAGGGTCGGCGTTTTCAGCGGTCTTGAATATTGCAAAGGGTAAGTTAAGCGGCGCACTCGGAGCGGTAGAAGCAATTGGGGACTTTGTTCGCTTCGACACGCAATCGCTGCAGCTGCTTTTGTCTGCTATTGATCAGGATAATAGGTTCACACTAGTCAGTAGTCCCAATGTCAGAGTCAAGAGCGGGGCGAAGAGTCGTATTAATGTTGGCGCGGATGTACCGACCCTCGGCGGCACATCGCAGAACAACGGTATTACAACCCAGAACGTTGTGTATCAAAAAACGGGCGTGGTGTTGGAGGTCGCGCCCGTTGTTATGCGTAACGCGATTGATCTTAACGTGAAGCAGACATTAAGCGAAGCGGTCAACACGCTCACTGGTGTGAACAACACGCCCACACTCACGAATAGAGAAGTGCTGACACAAGTGAGCATGACGAGCGGCGAAAGCATCGTCATTGGCGGTCTTCAAAGCCGCAAGGACTCGAAAACGCGCTCAGGGCTCAGCTTCCTGCCGTCTGTCCTGCATTCCAAGAGCGCGGATGACTTTACAACGGAAATAGTGGTGTTTGTCTCTGTTCGCGTGGTTCCCGCATCACCGCTCGCGTCAATAGAGGGTCCAGCAAAGCGGGCACCTCTTAGCCCCTGAAGACTATGCGGCCAACGCCCTTGTTTGTTGTGTCACCGCCTCATGCAGGGACGCCGTTGGCGCGGCTGACCCGCGCCGTCCCGATGAGGCGGGCTAACGCTTACTGCGTGTCGTTATAGGATACGAATCAGCAGGATCGTTGTACAACGGACATACTGGCTCTCGCCACGTCCAACCGTGTAAAGTAGGTGCACAGTTGCTGAGCCTCGTCGTGTCACGACTGTGGTGGAGCCGATTACGAAAATGAGCCTATGAGACCAAAAGGATTTTCTCTTGCAGAAATAGCTGTCGTCTTGTTGATTGTGTCGATCTTGGTCGTTGCGATCGGGATACCCGTCGCAACCCAGCGGGAAGTGAAGGGAACACAGAGAACAGAGATCGCACTCAGAGAAGTTAAGGAGGCGCTGGCCGGTTTTATGATGTCCAATGGTCGACTTCCATGTCCCGCAACGGTCAACGGGCTGGAAAACGTCGTCTCCATAACGACGGGGGTATGCGTTGCATACACAGGTTTCGTCCCTGCGGCGACACTTGGGCTCACGCCAGTCAACGCGGCGGGGTTTCTCATTGACGACTGGAACAATCCAATCAGGTATGCAGTGGCGGACGTCACCGCAACACAGACGCTTGACGTTTCGTTGAATCCGATTGCGACGTGTCCACAGCCGACTAGTACACACATCTTCACCAAGACAAACGGTGTGAAGACCGTTACCACGGGCTGCGCGGCGACGCTAGCTGCTATCAAGGTTTGCTTAGCCTCAGCGACGGGCGCGGATACTGTTTGCCCCACTCAAGAAAATCCTGGGCCGCCCCCTACAGCGCCAACGCCTGGTCCGCCGGAAACGTTGCGGGTCACAAATACTGCACCCTACGTAGTGTGGTCTTCGGGTGCGCAAGCGGGCGCTCGAAGCCTCGACGAAACGCAGAACGCGAACGCTACGTCGGTATTTGTCGCGCGCACCAGACGCGATTACGACGGTTGGCAGTTCGATGATCTTGTCGTCTATGACTCGTTCAATTCATTGGCTTATTGGATGACGAAGTCTGGCAGCTGGCCTTGAAGACGTTCTACGGAACTGTTCGCGGTGTCCGATCACTCCTCAATCCCTTTAGCGTAGATGCAAAATGAAAATAGGTCGTTTTAATATCGGAGTAGCTGTCACCGTTGTTTGGGCGTGTGTGATGGCCGCAGTTGCATTTTCGGGTCTGACGCGGAGACCAGCGCCGTCTCGATGAGGAGCACTACCGTTTACCGCGTGGCGGCACTACACGCATAAATGCGAACGTTAGCTGCTGTGGCTCGACTTTTGGCGGTGGCACTAGCTCAATGATAAGTTTTCGTAGACCAGCAATTTCGCCACGCGTATAGAAGATCGCGCGGATCTCGCATTGGCCGTAGCGGTTGCCAGCTGGATCGATCAGGTCGTCGCCAGAGAGTGACCAGTCCCGCCATATCTCATCAGTCGTAGCGCCAGACAAGTTGCGCAAATGTTTGGTTGTATTGCCGCGCTCAGGAATCGCGCCGGTTTGTTTCCTGAAAGAGAAAACCGCCTCAACGGCGGTCTTCTCTGCGTCTGTTGGCATTCTCATTCGACGATACTAACCCAGAGTTAAAGGTCTGGCACTCGAACCCAAATAAATGTTTTTAGTGCCGCTATGGGTCGTTTTGCGGGGCGTAGTGGTTTTACGTGTGCCGGCTAACCAGCAAATTGCCAGCAATGCGAGTTGACATAATATAAATATGGCCGCGCCTCTCAAATTGTTTCAACTTGCCCGCGCTGCACTGCGAACATTGTCCAGCACTTTGCTTTCTCTCACGCCCTAAAAGCAATCGGCATAGACCATGCGACTAACCAGCCTCCAACCCCGCATCCGCACCCTACGACAATCCCGCTAACCAACGGAGAGATGTCAAAGACAAGTTTGGTTACAACCTCTCACAACTATTTCACATTCATCCCAGTAAGCTGATTGTTCTCCTACAGCCATGTCGAGTGCCCCCTATGTCCCGAACTTTTGTTACGATCCTTCGCACTATTGCCCTAGCCGTTGGCGCGCTCTTTATCTTGCTGCGAGGCCCAGCCGCCCAGTCCCAAGTGCGCGACGTCATTAGCTTCGACGGAGATAATCGTGCGCAGCTACTGATTCGAAGCGGCACTGCTGCAACACAACTTGGACGTTTTGATACCGCCACACAGCGCTTCAATTTTTTCGCTGCAACTGATCCCGGGACAAGTTTTCGCTACGTGGCTGCGGTAGATCTGAACGGCGACGGTCGCTCTGATCTCGTGTATCAAAACATTACTCAGGGTCAAGCTGGTGACGTAGCGGCGTTAGATGGTATCAAGCCGAACACCTCCACCGTATTGCGTAGCGGAAGGCGTACCTGGGACGTTCAGGCTGTAGGTGACCTTGACGGGGATGGTTTTGGCGATCTTGTTTGGCGCTACGTTGTCAGCGGATCGCCCGATACAGGCGTATCTTATGTATGGTTTACCAACGGCAGCAGTGTGACGCAAGTGCGCAAGCGAGGCGGCGCACCGCTTGACTGGAAGCTCATCGGCGCGCGTGACATCAACGGTGACCACGCGGCAGACATGGTCTCCGTTAGTCCTGACAATCGTATTCGTGTGCTCATGGCTGCCGCACAAAGAACCTGTGCGAATCTCCAGGCGGGGAGCGTAAGCCCCGGGTTCACCGCAGTAAGGTTAGCCGACTTTGAAGGCACAGGCCGCGCGAGCTTGCTCACGCGTAGCGCTGACGGCGCGCAATTGGAGCTGATTTCCTTAGATGGTCGCGGGGTGCCGCTGCCGCCACCTAGCACGAATCCTGATGATCCAAACGCAGCGTGCGCATCGAGTAACAGTTCAATCATCACATCTAAAACTCGCCTGCCGACAGTCAACCCTACATGGCAATTGGTCGGAGCGGACGACTATGACGGTGATGGCATAGCGGATTTGGTATGGATGCAGCCAGATGGGAGCCTTACGTTTTGGAAAATGGACGGCACCGCAAGCCCGCGCGTGTCGGCGAACGTCGGTACGATTCCTGCGGGCTTTGAATC
>JBIIYQ010000007.1:0-43118 GCA_044346745.1 Usitatibacteraceae bacterium
CAGCGGGAGGCCAGCTAGATGATTTTCAGACACCATTTTCGCCCTCCGGCTTTTTCCGCCGTCCCCTTGCCGCCGGTGAGGCGCGTCGTTCAGATAAAGCTTCAATTTCTTGTCGAAACCTCTCGCTGCCAAGGGCCCAACCTTTATGGCTCGCCTCCCGAATGGTCCAAATGGGGCCCCTTTTTTGCTGGGCCCCTTTTATGCTGAAAGAGCCGGACACGGTCGCCAGCGTAGCTGTATTGGATGCTTAGCGTGCCACTGGTGTGATTGCTAGAGTGTTAGCGGATCGAGAGCGACACGCGGAAGGCGCTGGGAGCCGACTTCCCATTTGGATTGAGTTAGTCGCGGACTTAGGCAGATATTCTTGTTGTTGTCAGGTATGTTAGTTCGGAATCGAACCGGCGAGGACTCTCAAAAGTTGACCTCTGGAATCGAAGTTTAGTTCTAATCCGATTTCGGCTTTTGTGCGGGTAATTATGCAGGCGCCAGTCGAGACGAGCGTGCCGTGCGTAGATTGGGTCACGTTAAGCTTGGGAAACTCTTTCGGGAAACTTGGACTCCTGTGCAGTAGGTCTGAAAGGGTCTCGCCCCGGCGCATACCCAATGGCAGCGTGCCCTTGTAGGTGGTCGCGTCAACGATTTCTTTGCGCACGACGACCCGGCCATCAACGAGATAAGACACACCCCGTTCATCAACGAACTCGCAATCCGCAGCACCATTGTTATAAACGACGCAGTTCGGCTTCCTTCCTTTCTGAGGGATATCCGTTATGACCGCGCCAATGTCAAACTTTCCGAAGGAACTAAACCCAGAGGTATCCGAGAAGGGCTTACAGGTGGTGTACACGACCGTTGGCTGGCTTAAAGCCCGAAATGTCAGCGAAAGCAATAAAAGCACAAGCAATGTGCGCAACATACTATTTCCCACCTAGAAATGTTCTCGCACCGGAGTAATCGGGGACACCCATTACTCCCAGATGGGTGTCCCCGATTACTCTTTTTAGGAGGTATAAACAGAAGCATTTTCCCTCGCTTACCTCAAATAGAAAAGTGTTACTACGGTGAGGGTGTTAGAAAAAACTGATTAACTCGAATATCACCCACATCAATGAGGGCATTCTCAACATCAGTGTTTTTGACAAAATGATAGGCGGAAGAGAAGTTGTGCTTATCTCTTATAAGCAGTTCAAGACTGACTTGTAGACTCACAGGCGATGTGGGATATCCTGCATAACCCTTTGTAAATTCAGGCTGAAAAACAAAACGACCATCTAGATCGGTGATACTCCCTTTGGTCAAGCCGTCACCTACATTAGCGTATCTCACCTTAGCTCCGGCAATGGGTTTTCCGGTTGACTCTTCGATAAACCGTCCCTTTATCCCCGGCGCAGAAATTAATTTTGAGTTACAACTACTGGCCGATAACATCAAGGGAGCTAATAAGGTAATTATCAGTTGTTTAGGAAGCAGGTTCATGTTTATCTCCGATGAAGACATGATACGAAATAACAGGGGGCTCCCATTAGCTGGCCCGTGTCAAGTAAGCGAACGCATTTCTCGCTGTTGATGCGATCAGGTTAATTCAGATACCGCCCCTATTACGACTATTACTAGGAGAGCCCATGGAAGCCTATTTGGCGTGGATTTCCGAGTTCGTCACCAAGAACCAAACCCCAAACGAGGCTTGGGCTGAGGTCCTAAAACAGACCGCTGCACTCAATTGCTGAAACCGCCAATTCGGAAAACCTCGTCGGAGAGAGGGATCAGTTTTTCGGCTCACGCGTATCGTCCCACACGACGAAAGACGCAAATCCCCAAGCGGTCAGCGATAAGACGCCTGTAATGCAGAACAACACCACCAGATAGTGCGTTGCGCTGCTTGGCACGGTGCGATCCAGGCCAAGCGTAACGAACAAGAAGATGACAGATGCAAGGAACCCGCCAACGGCGCGCCCCACGATTTTTGATGGGTTCTTGAACATAACGTTTCCTTAGGTGATATGAATGGTGGCGTTGGAACCAGAAAGATACCGCTGTGCAAATCAGGATTCAACCACAACATTGGGATGCTGGGAAATGTCGCGCCAATACTGAGGAAGTCCGCACCCGTTGCAGCCCTAGTGTCCCATTGGGCTGGTTCCCGTGATTTCTTTCACACACCTCATGAACTCACGGCTCTGTTTTGGCCCGCAGGTCTTGAAGGCTTTGACTTCTGCTTCGCACTCTGCGCCCGCTTTGCCGGTGAGCGGCTTGCAGCTCAATGGGTTCGCCAACAGGAACTCCCGATCACATACAAAGTGCGCTTCACCATTTAGGGGTCCGCACTTCTCCGCCATCTTCTCGTGCCGCTCACAGCGCGCCTTTTCAACAGCATCTTTTTTTGTGCAATCGCCTACATGCGATTGCGCAAATACAATAGATGAGACCAACGCCGAGAGGAGGATTGTAAAGAGGCGTTTCATGGATTTAGCTCCTAGGATGTTGGGCGATAAGTTTGGTGACGATCTTGCGCACGATTGGCCCTGAAAGCAAGGCGGCCAAAAACGCGAAGAACCAAGCGATGGGAAACGCGTGCATCCACCGCTCCAAGAACAAGCCGGGCGCAATTGGTCGCAGGTTTACAAATGTCAGCACGCCGGACATCATAAACGCCATCAACATCGACATAAAGAACGCGAATACGATTGGCGTGTATTTTGTTGGAATCACTGTTTTGCTCCATGAATCATCCCCGCGGCAACCGTGCGGTTGGTCGTATCGTCAATCAGTATGAAGCTGCCCGTCGCGCGATTGTCGGCATAACCATCAAACACCAACGGCTGCTGGCAAGTCACCGTCACACGCGCGATATCGTTGACTTTCACGCTTGGCGAAGCATCGACCATTTTCTCGAGTGTTTCGACGTCGAGTCGATACTGAATCGATTCAACCACGGCGCGGGTCGAACGTGTGGTCTGTTTGATCCAATAACGGCGATTCAAGTCAATCGGTGTCGTATCTAGCCAGCAAAGGTCGGCGGCAAAGCGGTCGGCGACGACCGGCATCGCTCCCAGCCCATCTGCACCAGAACCATGCTTTACCAGCATGTCGCCTCGTGACATATCGATCTGTTGATCGAGCACAAGCGTGACCACCTCGCCGGCGTTCGCGCGAGTGATTGGCCCTGCGTAAGTTTGGATGGAATGAATCTTTGCTTCCAACATGGAAGGCAGGATTGTCACGTCTTCACCAACTGTGATCGCGCCACCGTCGAGCCGGCCCTGGTAGCCGCGCAAATTACTCTTTTCGCCGAACTTGGATCGCGCCACACGTTGCACCGAAAAACGAAACGGTTGTTCGACGGCCTGATGCGCCTGAGTTGTTTCCAGCGTTTCAAGCAACGTCGGCCCGGTGAACCACGGCATCGCCTCACCGCGGCTGGCGAGCATCTCACCCTTTAGCGCGGAGAGCGGAAGAAAAGTCACTTCAACAAATCCAAGCCGGGTGAGGAACGGGGCAAATTCATCATGCAAGCGGACAAAAACATCTTCGGCGTATCCCACCAAATCCATCTTGTTGATTGCGACGACGACATGCGGAATCTTGAGCAACCCCGCGATTGCCGCGTGGCGGCGCGATTGGATAGTCAAGCCACGCGTCGCATCGACCAAGATAACTGTCAGACGGGCCGTTGACGCACCTGTGACCATATTACGTGTGTACTGCTCGTGCCCGGGTGTGTCGGCAATGATGAAGCGGCGTTTCGGCGTAGCGAAGTATCGATACGCGACATCGATGGTGATGCCCTGCTCTCGTTCGGCGATCAAGCCATCTGTCAGTAGTGAGAAGTCGATTGGTTCACCGGTATCGACATGCCCGTGTTTGATGGTCGCACCCTTAAGAGTCGCCAGTTGGTCCTCAAGAATGCCTTGCGCATCAAACAACAATCGACCAATTAACGTGCTTTTGCCGTCATCCACCGAACCGGCAGTGGAGAATCGCAGGGTATCGATCGACGTGGTCAGCGGGGTGAGTTCGGCCGACATCAGAAGTAACCTTCCTTTTTACGCAGTTCCATCGACGCTTCCGCCGTCTGATCGTCCAGGCGTGTGGCGCCACGCTCAGTCACCGTGACCGCTGCCGTCTCCAGCACCACCTCCGCCACTGTTGAGGCATTCGACGCCACCGGACAAGTGCACGTCATATCACCCACCGTACGAAAGCGCACGCGACGTGTGACCACCGTGTCGCCGTCACGCGCCGGGGAGACTGCGGTCACCGGCATCAACAAGTTACGGCGTTCGACCACTTCACGGTCGTGCGCAAAATAAATCGTCGGCACTTCGAGTTGTTCGCGTGCGATGTATTGCCAGATATCGAGCTCGGTCCAATTCGAAATTGGGAAAACGCGCAAGTGTTCGTTCGGCTTCAGGCGGGCGTTATAGAGGCTCCAACATTCCGGCCGCTGGTTCTTCGGGTCCCACTGCCCCCACGCATCGCGATGCGAAAAAATGCGCTCTTTGGCACGCGACTTCTCTTCGTCACGACGAGCGCCGCCAAACAGGGCGTCGAAGTTGTGTTCGGCGATGGCGTCCAGTAGCGTGACGCTTTGATGTGCGTTGCGACTCTCGTTCGGGCTGGGCAACACAACACGACCACGACGAATGCTCTCTTCCATCGAACCGACGACTAGACGCTCGCCCAACTGCGCCACGCGTTTGTCGCGAAACGTCATCACCTCAGGGAAGTTATGCCCGGTATCGATGTGCAGCAGCGGGAAGGGAAACGGATCGGGCCGAAACGCCTTTTCTGCCAAACGCAGCATCACAATCGAGTCTTTACCGCCCGAGAAAAGCAGCGCGGGATTGGCACATTCGGCGGCCACTTCCCGCATGATATGGATGGCTTCTGCTTCTAGCCAGTCAAGGTGTTTCAAGATGAGTTCAATGCAGAGGTGGGGGCAAAAATCGGGCAGGATCGGTTTGGTCAGGGCTGAATGGCTTTTTAGTGTTTTTTACCCCTGTTTCGGCGCTAATTTTAACAGTAGGCTATACAACAACCTGAAACGATCGCCAATGTGGGACAAAAACGGGCCGCTCGGTCAAGCCACTAGACAGCCGCAGAGTCGACTTGTACAGAAGGGCAATTTTTGGCTATAATTCGTTCCTCTGCGGGAATAGCTCAGTTGGTAGAGCGCAACCTTGCCAAGGTTGAGGTCGAGAGTTCGAGACTCTTTTCCCGCTCCAAATTTGCGGTTTAAAAAGGGGAAGCGACAGCTTCCCCTTTTTCCCTTCCGGCTCCCATTTTGGGGAATCGGCAGCGGCGGGTTAGCAAAGTGGCTATGCAGCGGATTGCAAATCCGTCTACGTCGGTTCGATTCCGGCACCCGCCTCCAGAATGTAAAAGCAAAAACACCCGCAATTGCGGGTGTTTTGCTTTTGGTGCCCAGGACCGGAATGTCTCCAAATCGCCTTAAGCGATTGGGAGCTCCTTCGGCACATTGCGCCTCTGGACCGTTCGCCAACTTCAGTTGCCGAACGTCCAACGATGTGCCACTGGCACATCGCTAGTCGACCGGGGGTAACGCTTCTCATCCGACCCATGTGCACAAAAAAACACCCGCGATTGCGGGTGTTTTGTTTTTGGTGCCCAGGACCGGAATCGAACCGGTACGAGGGGATTAGCCTCGACGGATTTTAAGTCCGTTGTGTCTACCTATTTCACCACCCGGGCTTGTTGCGATGTGTCTACCTATTTTTACCCAGCCACCGGACCTGCATGTCCGGTGTCGTTCCACAGGCTCGTCGCATGCGACTTGAAACCCCTGCTTCACCCACCCGAGCTTGACGTATTTTCCCTTATTCCGGTGCCCAAGAACAAACTGAAGAACTTTCCGCTCAGCCCGCAGGTTGTTGGAAGGCGGCTTTTAGGTAATAAACCATCGACCAAAGCGTCAGGCCGGCCGCCACCCAAATGAAGATGGTGCCCGCGACACGGCAGTCAATAACGCCGAACAGCATGTTGTTGTACAAAAGGAACGGGATGGCGACCAGCTGCGTGACGGTCTTCACCTTGCCGATCATGGAGACGGCGACACTCTTGGATTGGCCAAGCTGCGCCATCCATTCACGGAGTGCGGAAATCGTGATCTCGCGGCCAACGATGATGAGTGCCACGGCGGCTTCCGCGCGGCCGAGCTCGACTAAGACAATCAACGCGGCAGCGACCATCAGCTTGTCGGCGACTGGATCAAGGAAAGCACCGAACGCAGAGGTTTGGTTCAGCCTGCGCGCAAGATAACCATCAAACCAATCTGTAACCGCAGCCGCGATAAAGATCACCGTGGCGGCGAGATTCGCTTGGCCGACGGTCAACAGTCCCCAGTCAGGAAAATACAGCACAGCGACGAACAACGGAATCGCCGCAATGCGTAGCCACGTGAGGATGATGGGAATGTTCAGCTTCATAGCCGCATTATGCTGGGCTAATGCAGCTCGTTGTAAATGACTTCGGCCAACTCACGCGAAATGCCCTCGACCTTCGACAAATCTTCGACGCTCGCGGAGGTCACGCCCTGCAACCCACCAAATTGCTGCAACAGTGCCTTGCGCCGTTTCGGCCCTACGCCTTTCACGTCCTCTAGCCGGGAGGTAGTGCGTTTCTTGCCTCGCCGTGCGCGGTGGCCGGTAATGGCAAACCGGTGCGCCTCATCACGAATTTGTTGGATCAAGTGGAAACCGACGTTATCCTTGTCGAGGTGAAGCTCCTCGCGCGGTCGCTCACTATGGACACCGAAGATTAGGGTTTCTAGGCCCGGTTTACGTTCCTCACCTTTGGCAACACCAATGAGCAGGATGTCGCTTAAACCAAGTTCAGTCATGACTTCCTCGGCCACACTCAGTTGGCCTTTGCCACCATCGATTAAGACTAAGTCAGGACGTGGCCGCGGAGCGGTTTCGTCCTCTTGTTGTTCGGCAACCTTCTTGTAGCGCCGCGTCAGGGCGTCCCGCATCGCGGCATAGTCGTCCCCCGGCGTGATACCGGTGATGTTGTAGATGCGGTACTGGCTCGATTGCATCGCCCCTTGATCAAACACCACACAGGACGCTACGGTCGCTTCACCCATGGTGTGTGAAACGTCAAAACACTCCACTCGCTCGATCGGCGAAGCACCGTCCGAACCGAGAACTTCATTCAGCGCACGAATTTTGGCGTCCTGCGATGCACGATCAGCGAGGCGTTGCGCGATGGCATAGGACGCATTCTTAGCTGCCATCAACATCCACTGCCGCGCCTCACCAATCGGCCGCGACACCACCCTCACCTGCCTTCCGGCCAGTCCGCTCAGCGTTTCCTGCCAGTCGCCGGTATCGAAGTCGCCGTCAACCACAATCGACGCGGGCGGCGATTGGTCGACATAGTGCTGCGCGATGAAGGCCTCAAGCATCGAGGCGTGATCCGGCGCGTGTACGTTGGCCGGAAAGAAAGGTTTGTCACCGAGGTGGCGACCACCACGAACCATCGCAAGATTCACGCACCACGTGCCGCTGGATTCCGCCACCGCGATGATGTCAGCGTCGCGTTCAGACGTGGTTTCAACAAACTGCTTCGACAAGATGCGCTGCAACACCCGAACCTGGTCGCGAAAACGGGCGGCCAACTCGTACTCCATGTTCGCCGCAGCTACGTCCATCTTGCGGTTGATCTCGGTCACGACGTCATTCTCCTTACCGTCGAGAAACATCGCGGCGTTCTCGATATCACGCTGGTAATCCGCCTGACTGATCAAGCCCACACACGGCGCGGTGCAACGACCAATCTGGTGTTGCAAACAAGGGCGCGAGCGATGCGCAAACACGGTGTCGTCACAGGTCCGCAGCCGAAAAACCTTTTGCAGATGGCTGATCGTGTCACGCACGGCCCAAGCGGAAGGAAACGGCCCGAAGTAGCGGTGGGGCTTTACGTGTGGACCGCGATAAAAGCGGATCTGCGGGAACTGCTTTCCCGTCACCATGATGTAGGGGTAACTTTTATCGTCGCGAAACAAAACGTTGTAACGCGGGCTGAGCGACTTGATGAGGTTATTCTCCAGCAGCAGTGCTTCGGATTCACTTGCGGTGATGGTGGTGTCAATGCCGGCGATTTGCGAAACCATCATCGTCGTGCGTGGGCTGACATGTTCCTTGGCGAAATACGACGACACTCGTTTCTTTAGGTCACGCGCCTTGCCGACATAAATCACCTCGCCCACGGCGTTTTTCATCCGATACACACCCGGCAGATTCGGCAACTCGCCCAGAATCGGTTTGGGATCAAACATCGGCGGTGTTACGGCTTGGTTCATCAGCGGTGTTGTTCAATCAATCGAAACACATCGTGAAATGTTTGTTCGGTGAGACGACGCGTATTGGTGTTGTAGCGCGAACAGTGATAACTATTGAACAACGTTGCGCCGTTGGGCAACAGGTGTTGCGCGCCGTGGCCAAACTTTGCCGCGCCCTTCTTGAGCCCCACCGCCATTAACACCGCGTCGTGGGCAATACTCCCGAGCGCGAGGATCGCGGTGGCGACCGGTAATACGGCAATCTCCTGCGCGAGGTAGCGGTTACAGGTGCGAATCTCTTCCGGCGTGGGTTTGTTCTGCGGTGGCAGGCATTTGACGGCGTTGGAAATGCGACAGTCGATCAGCTTTAACTTTGCATCCAACGCACCATCGGCCTTCACCGTCGTCGGCTGGCTTGCGTAGCCAAACGCATGTAGCGTGCTGTAAAGCAACTCGCCGGCCGTGTCCCCCGTGAAAGGGCGACCCGTACGGTTTGCGCCGTGCATGCCGGGTGCCAAGCCCACCACAAACAGCTTTGGATTGGCTGCACCAAACGCCGGGACTGGTTTACAAAAGTAAGTCGAATAGGAGGCGCGCGTCGCGTCGAGAAACGTTGCTAGGCGCTTACAGTCGCGGCAGTCGGTGGCGAAAGGCTTATTTGTCATTCGGAGCGAGAGGCAAACATTTGGGAAACAAAAAAGGCACGGAAACCGTGCCTTTTGAGTATGGCGCAAATAACTCCGGTTTAGACTCGGCGACGATACTCGTTGGTGCGCGTGTCGATTTCGATCTTGTCGCCGGTTTCGCAAAACAGCGGGACCAAGATTTCATGGTTGGTTGGCTTGATGCGGGCAGGCTTCATTACCTTACCCGAAGTATCTCCACGTACGGCTGGATCGGTTTCGATTTCGCGGATGATCGAGTTCGGCAATTCAACCGAGATCGCGCGGCCTTCGTAGAACACCACCTCGGCAGTCAAGCCGTCATCCAAGTACTGGAGCGCGTCACCCATGTTCTCGGCCTCGATTTCGTACTGGTTGTACTCGGCGTCCATGAACACGTACATCGGGTCGGCGAAGTAAGAGTAGGTGCACTCTTTCTTGTCGAGCATCACAACGTCGAACTTGTCGTCAGCCTTGTAGACCGATTCCGTGCCGGAATTGGACAGCAAGTTCTTCAGTTTCATCTTGACCACGGCGGAGTTACGGCCCGATTTGTTGTACTCGGCCTTGAGAACAACCATGGGATCCTTGCCGATCATGACCACGTTGCCGGCGCGGAGTTCTTGTGCGATTTTCATGAGTTACCTTGAGAGCAGATTGCGATGCGGGTGTTGGAGAAATTGGTGCCGTGCCGGTGGTTTTCGACCAATTCGCGCGGCGCGTTGTGCAGATGTGCAACAAAGCTCTAAATTTTAAGGTTTTTTGGCCCCTTTTTCAACCAAAGCGACCAGATTTGACGCGAGATCGGGCTGCTTCATTTGCGCGGTTGCCCAACGGCAGGCGTGGGCGGCAATCTCGGGCAGATAATCGAAATAGGCCCGCCATATCTCCCCCAAGTCCCTAGGTTGCCTACCTTGTTCAAAAGGCATGTCATTGACAAGCTGCCAGAGGTTTCTGAGGCTATATTCGGCGGCTGCGGTCAAGCCGTTGCAGTAGTGCTTCAAAAACGCGTTGAGCTTCGGCCAGTGGGCGTGATGGTCCTGCGGATATATCTGCCAAATGAAGGGCTTGCCGGCCCACACCGCCCGCACAAAGGAGTCTTCACCACGCACAACGAGTAGGTCAAAGCGCGCCAGCAGCGCATCAAACTCAGTTTGCGATACAAATGCCGCGACCCGGAGCTTCGACTGCTCAGCAGCTGCCAAGCGGTCGGCTAAAGCGCCTCGGGGAACTGTTACCGAGCTAACGCGCTCCGACGCCGCGAGTGTTGTCGCCAGCTTTTCACTTGCCGGCAAGTCATATGCGAACAGGAAAACTTTCAGCGCACGCCGGGGCAGTACGGATGGCAACGGCGACTGAACGAACCGCTCGCGCAGCAGCCCCCCCGTTCCCGCCGCAAACCCGGGGAAAAAGAACGTCTTCGCGATGCCCAGCTGCGGGTGGTGCGAAGGCAGTAGGTGATGTTCAGCCACCCAGGCTTCCGCACTGAGATATTCAAGGTTCAACCACTTTGGCTTGGGGTGCTGCGCGGCAATGCCATCAACCACACCTTCGGGGAGTTCGCAGCCGAACCCCTCAATCACGATATCTGAAAAGTCCCCTATCGGCGGGCGTTTCCAAGAAAAAATCTCTGTTTTGCCGCACCACTGGCTGGGTTTTGAATCATCGATGGCCGGTTCAATCTGTCTAAACGCCGCTAGATCGTCCACCACAAGTCGCACTCGCCACCCAAACTCCTCGCCTAACTGACGTGCCAGCCGCCAGAGAACGCCAATATCACCAAAGTTATCGACGACGCGGCAGTAGATATCGCAGCGTCGTACCACGCCCACGGTTATGCCCCTAAGACCTTAGGCCACGAGCGCTTCTACCGCTGCGTCGACCACGGCCTTGGCTTGCACATACGCCGGATCGCTCAACGAGACGGCGCGCTTCGCGTGCATACGTTTGAGGTGATTCGATTGGGTCGCATTCGGCGAAACCCCCTGTGCCACCAGCCCCGCCAACAACGCGCTGCAACGCGTCTGATCGTTACACAGTAACACCATATCGCAACCGGCGTTGAGTGCCGCTAGGGCTCGCGCCACATCACCACCGACGACGGAGGCACCTTCCATCGTAAGGTCATCGGAAAAAATCACCCCGCGAAAACTGAGTTGTTCGCGCAACACGTTTTTCAGCCAGTGTGAAGAAAATCCCGCAGGCATGGCATCCACTTGCTCGAAAATGATATGCGCCGGCATCACCGAGTCAAATTTATCCGCCAGCAACTTGAAGGGCAGCATGTCGTCACTAGCAATTTCGGCAAAGGACCGTGTATCACGCGGAATTTCGTGGTGTGAATCCGCCTTTACAAAACCGTGACCGGGGAAATGTTTTGCACACGATGCCACGCCGACCTCGGCCAGCCCGCCGATGACCTCACCAGCCAATGCTGCAACCGTTGCGGGGTCACGACCAAACGATCGATCGCCGATGACTGTGGACTCGCCCCAGTCTAGGTCGAGCACCGGGGCGAATGAAAAATCGAGTCCGTGTGCAACCATCTCCGTACCGATGACAACACCCACAGCATGGGCAAGTTTTTTGCCCTCTGCAGGGCTCGACTTCCAGCGATCGCCCAGCACACGCATAGGCGGTATGGTTGTGAAGCCTTCACGGAAGCGCTGCACACGCCCGCCCTCGTGATCGACGACAATCATCAAATGCGGTGAGCGTAACTCGCGAATCGAGGCGGCCAACGCTGCGATCTGCGCCGGATTGGCGTAGTTGCGCGCAAAGAAAATCACGCCCCCCATCAGCGGGTGCATCAGACGTTCCCGATCCGCCTCGGTTAACACCAGCCCTTCGACGTCACCCATCACCGGGCCCAGCAACATCTGCGTCGTCATAACCTATTGTTCTCCATTTTCTTAAACTAAGACTCCAAAACGACGATCGCGATCGCGTGATCCTGTTCGTCAGATATTGATATGTGTGTGCGATTGACACTAGCTTCATCGAGGCGCGCGTGTAGCGCCGCGCTCATCGCAAGAACGGGTTTACCCTTCGCATCGTGTGTCACCCACACATCATGCCAGCCAACCGCCTCGCCGATACCGGTTCCAAATGCTTTAGAAAACGCCTCTTTTGCTGCAAACCGCTTTGCCACAAAGCGTGCAGCAGCATGTGTGTTGGCCGAATCATTGTGCTTTGCATACTCGGCCAATTCGGCCTCACCCAAGATGCGATGCAAAAAGCGATCGCCATGTTTAAGTAAACCATCTTCAATACGCTTGATGGCGACGATGTCAGTGCCGATTCCAAAAATCACGAAGCCGCCCTTCTCTACCTAAGCCGCCGGTTGAAGGTTCTGGGCTATCGCCGCAAGATAGAACTCCACCGTCTTGGCAAGGCCAAATTCGAGCGCGTCGGCAATCAAGGCATGGCCGATTGAGACTTCAAGCAGCGCGGGGATCGCGGCGACGAAGTCAGGCAAGTTGGCCAGATTCAAATCGTGGCCCGCGTTGATGCCGAGTCCGGCAGATGTGGCCGCGGCTGCGGTGGCAACGTAAGCGTCCAAGGTCGATCGCCCCGCTGGCTTGGCAAAGTTAGCCGCGTATGGCTCGGTGTACAACTCAATACGATCCGCGCCAAGCGCTTTTACTTGCGACATCACAGCAGGCAGCGGATCCATAAACAGGCTGACACGTACACCGAGCGACCGGAGTTCATCGATGATTGGACGCAGGCGACCACCGTCCTTGCCAATGTCCCAGCCGTGGTCAGAGGTGAACTGCCCCGATTCGTCTGGCACCAAGGTGCATTGATCGGGGCGTGTCTCACGGACAAAGTCCATCAAATTATGAAAGGGATTACCTTCGATATTGAATTCCCGATCCGGATACTTGCCCATGAGAGCGGCCAGGCGGGAAACGTCGTCCGCGCGTATATGTCGACCGTCCGGGCGCGGATGAATCGTGATGCCGTGGGCGCCAGCGTCAAGAGCGATACGAGCGAATTTTTCCACGTCAGGAATGCCGAGGGCGCGGGTGTTGCGCAACAGCGCGATCTTGTTAACGTTAACGCTGAGTTTTGTCATATCGATATTCTACGAGATGCAGGGGCTGGACGGCCTTCAGAGAGCTTCTGATGCCAAATCGACGGGGCGACGGTGGACTAGACGAGCGAGAAACGTGTATCCGACAAACTTTCGAGTCCGAACTCGGCCAGCAAAGCACTCAGGCGCTCTTTTGCTGCACGAGACTTGCCAGAATCGCCCACATAGCGGGCGATGATGAGCTCATTCTTCAAGCTGTGTTCCCATCCGACAAGTTCGGTTACTGTGACTTGATAGCCAGATGCTTCAAGGTACAAGCACCTTAGAACGTTGGTAAGTTGGCTACCCAGCTCACGCGTATGTATCGGATGCCGCCATAGTTCGGCCAAAGGTGTGCGCGATAGCGAACGCGCTTTGTCGAGATTTAACTTGCGTGAAACTTCTGCCTGACAACACGGCACGAGCACCATGAACTTCGCGCGCTTCAGGCGCCCAAATCGAATGGCGTCATCGGTGGCGGTGTCACAAGCGTGAAGCGCGGTTACGACATCAATTTGCGAGGGAAGTGTGTCGGACTCAGTGGCCTCGGCCACACTTGAAGCGATAAACGACATGCGGTCAAAACCTAACTCCGAGGCGAGCGCACGAGACTTTGTGACCAACTCTTCACGCGCCTCAATGCCGTAAATATGGCCCGATTGGCGGCCTTTGAAGAATAAGTCATAAAGGATAAAGCCGAGGTAGGACTTGCCCGCACCGTGGTCAGCTAACGCGAGCGAATCATCCGTCGCCGCCAGTTCGATAAGGATCTTCTCAATGAACTGGTAGAGGTGGTAGACCTGCTTTAACTTGCGCCGAGAGTCCTGATTTAGCTTGCCATCCCGCGTCAGGATATGCAGCGCCTGAAGCAGCTCAACCGATTGCCCCGGGCGGAGCTCCGCGGCTAGCGCCTCCGCAGCAGTGAGCTTTGTTTTGCTCAAACCGAATCCCCCATGTTGCCGATTGTATGCGGCAGTGTCGGCCCCACCTCTAACGCTGCATAACCAGCGGGACCTAGCGCTTCCAAGGTCGCGATGTTTTTCAGATAGATCGACTCAGCCTCTGGAAACGCCGCCACGGCAGCATCGATGCTGGATTCTCGCAACAAATGTAGAGTCGGATATGGGGCGCGATTGGTCGCGTTTGTAATGTCGTCCGGCAAGGTCCCCGCAAATTGAAACCTGGGGTGGAAACTGGCGATTTGCAAAATCCCGTCGAGTTTCATATCAACAAGCAACTGATCGGCGAGTTCCAAACAATCGTTGAAGTCCAGAAAATCCGGGAAAACAAAGGGTGCCACCAACAACGTCGTGCTGCGTTGTTCCGGATCACACTCAGCCAGCGCCTCAAGCTCCTCTGCAAGCGCCGCGAGCAGCGCTTCGGTCTCCGTGGCAGCGGTCACGGCATAGTGGATCTGCCCTTTGGTATGGACCGCCTTGGCGAATGGACAAAGATTAAGGCCAATAACAGCGCGCTCCAACCACCGTCGTGTGTCCTGTTCAACACTTTCGGAAATCGTTGTGTCCAGTTTCATTTCATCTCGCGGATGAGTTGGCGCGTGTGTAAAGACTTGTCGCCCAAATGATGATTGATGACACGACGCATCAACTGTTTGGCTTGCGCCAATGTGGCGGCATCGGAAAACTCGGCGTGTGACAAGGCGACCAACGTACTACCACTTAACTTGACCGGATCAATTGCGCGGATTTCTTGTTGACTGGTGAGACGCACCGGTCCGCGCTCGACCACATACAAGTAATCGGCCGACGGATCGATTGAGGCATCAGAGTCTGCCTCGTGGGTCAACGTCAGGCCATAGCCAAGCTCTTCGAGGAGTTTTAGTTCGAATCTACGTAGCGTGGTTTCAATTTCTCTCGATACCCTATCACCACTTTGCAAACCGGACAGCGCACCAATGGTCTCGCCGTACTGGTCAAATAACCGCTCGTGTGCGTCGTCTTTCACCGCAAGTTTCAACAACAGCTCATTCACATAAAACGCCGCCATTAGTGCCGGGCCGCGGATCTGCGGATTAATGCGTTGATGGTCGGCGGCTTTTAATGTCTTCATGTCCGCCCGACCAAACCATTCGAGCGACAAGGGTTGAAAGGCGTTTAGCGCGTATTTGCTGGACACTCCCCGCTTGGCGCCCTTGGCAACCATCGCGACTCTGCCGTGTGTTCGGGTAAACGTTTCGAGGATGAGGCTGGTCTCTTTGTAAGGATAGCTATGCAGTACAAAGCCGTCACTAGCGAAGCTTGTTGACGTTCTCATCCCGACTATTGATAACCGTACTGCTTGACCAGTGCCTCGTCGTCTGCCCAACCTTTTTTGACGCGCACCCACAATTCGAGATACACCTTACCGTCGAACATGGCTTCCATATCACGGCGGGCATCGGTCCCGATGCGTTTCAGGCGTTCCCCCTTCTCACCAATAATCATCGCCTTTTGGGTTTGTTTCTCGACAACGATGGTGGCATAGATACGGCGCAACGCACCTTCGACTTCAAACTTTTCAATCATCACGCTGACGCTATATGGCAATTCATCGCCGACCTGACGAAAGACTTTTTCGCGGATGAACTCGGCTGCAATAAAGCGCTCGGATTTGTCCGTCAGCTCATCTTCAGAGTAGATCGCGGGCTGCGCGGGCAGCAGCGGACGAATGACTCGCTTGAGTTCTTCCATGCTGCCGGGATTTTTGACGCTGACCGGCACCACGGCGGTAAATGCAAAGCGCTGCTGTAGATCGGCCAGAAATGGGAGCATTCTTGCCGGCTCCTTAGCCCGGTCCGACTTCGTCACCGCGAGCACCACCTTGGCGGAAGATGGCAGCGCCTTGAGCACGGCTTCATCGGCTTCGCCGAATCTTAGCGCCTCGACCGCAAATACAACGACATCGGCGTCGTCGGCGGTGTTTGCGACGGTGCGATTCAGCACCCGATTTAGCGCGTTCTGGTGGGTCTTTTGAAAGCCGGGGGTGTCTAGAAAAAGAAACTGGGTGCTTGCATCCGTGAGGATGCCGGTAATGCGATGCCGTGTGGTCTGCGCCTTGTTGGAAGTGATGCTGACCTTTTGACCCACAAGATGATTCAGCAACGTCGACTTGCCAACGTTCGGCCTGCCAACGATAGCGATCGTGCCGCAATGAAACTCTTCGTTCGACTCAGTTATGCGATTCGTCACGCGATGCCTTTGGCTTGGATTTTGGCGATGATTTTGGCCGCCGCGTCTTGTTCCGCCGCACGTCGAGTGACACCGCTCCCTTCGACCTTAAACGCCGGTCTCTCAGTAATACATTCAACATAAAACGTCTGCTGATGTGCAGCGCCCTCGATTCGTTTCACCATGTACTGAGGCAGCTGGTGCCGGCGCCCCTGCAACCACTCTTGCAACGCGGTTTTGGCATCCTTCGAAGGCTGATTTTGTTCCGGCGATTCGAGCCGTGCGGCGAACAGCCGCGTGACCAGATCATTTGCAGCTGAGAATCCACCGTCAACAAACACTGCGCCAATAATTGATTCCACCGCATCCGCGAGCATAGAAGGTCGCGTTGCGCCTCCCGTCTTGATTTCGCCATCACCGAGTCTGAGTGCACCGCTGAGTGCCATCTCTTCGGCAATGACCGCCAGGCTCGCTTGATTAACAAGATTGGCCCGCAAGCGACTAAGCTCACCTTCAGGCATGCTGGGAAACTTATCGAATATGAGCCTGGCAATAGCCAAATTGAGCATTGCGTCGCCGAGAAACTCAAGCCGCTCGTTATGCGGCGTACCAAAGCTACGATGGGTCAACGCCTGTACAAGCAGGCCGGGATTCTGAAATACGTAGCCAAGTCGCGCCGCCAGCGGGGATGCTGACGTACTCATCAAAACTTACCTGCTGTCAGCAGTGCTGACCCGGAAGTCGATCAGCAACGTGTAGCCAGGAAGGAGTTGGATTTGCGGCTGCCAAGCGGCGGTGACGATCGTGTCGTTGTTTTCCTTTGTGATCTCCAGATCGGGCCCCTTGAGAGCGGTAATGTTGTCGATCGACGCTCTCCTCTCAAAACTGGTTCTAATCTCGCCGACCGTTCCTGACTTAACCTCTTCGCTGACCGCCATCGCAGCAAGAACTTTTTTTACCGAGAAGTAATCGATGTAGTGTGGTAGCAGCTTCAGACCTGCCAAGACAATCACGCCACCAACCACGAAGTACAAACACAACGTGATAAATCCAACTCCGCGCTGCCGCGAACGTGGTGCCCGTCGGCCGGATTGAAATGGTGCTGCTGAGTTTGGCGATGTTGTGTAGTTGGTCTGGTTCATATCCATATCTGTCTATTGCGTTCGTAGAGAGTTATTCGATCGCGGTACCGATACGTTTCAGGCTGCCGAAATTCATCCAGACCAAAACCGCTTTGCCAACGATGTTTTCTTCCGGAACAAAGCCCCAATAACGACCGTCATCACTATTATCCCGACTGTCGCCCATCATCAGGTATTGACCGTCTGGCACCTTGCAGGTCATCCCCTCATCATTGTAAGTGCAATTCGATTTGTTTGGGAACTGCCGCACCCGAGCCAGGTCGAGCGACGGAAAGCGTGGATCCACCATCATTTGGTGTGGTTTTTCGGCCAGCTTTTCCGTAAACGTCTCAAAAAACCGCACGCCGCCGCTCTCAGTATCCGTGTAGGTACCGGTCGACTGGGTCAGGACGGGTTTACCGTTCACGGTCAGTCGTTTGTCCTTGTAAGTGATGGTGTCGCCGGGGGTGCCAATGACACGTTTGATGAAGTCCTTGGACATGTCTTCCGGGTAACGGAATACCATCACGTCGCCTGCCTTTGGCAAATTGATATCGACAATTTTCTTGTTTGCTACCGGTATCCGAATGCCATAGGTGAACTTGTTCACCAGGATAAAGTCGCCTACCAGCAGCGTCGGCACCATTGATCCAGATGGAATTTTGAACGGTTCGAACAAAAAGGAACGCAGCAAGAAGACGATCAGAATCACCGGGAAAAAACTCTTGGCCATTTCGACCAGCACCGGGTCCTGCGTCCCAGCCTTGCGCTGCTTGCGGAAGGCCAATGAATCGACCAGCCAGATGAGTCCCGTGGTGGTGGTGGCGGTCAGGAGTACGGCGGCAAATCCCATGACCTCTTTGAAGGTCAACATCGCCAATGAGGCGATAAACAGCACCGGCCAAGCGATCTCGAGCATGGTGTGAATCGTCGAAGTCGACTGGCTGGGTACGCCAAGCGTCTGACCCGACGACGTTGTTACCACCTCTTTACCGACAAAGAAGCTTGCCACTACGACGATCAAACTCGCCGCAATCGCCAACCATCCAAGCATTTCCCAATTCATAGATTACGTCCAACTCGGTTATCAATATTCAAGCACTTTGAGGCCAGACCGACGCTTAAGAAAGGCGCATGCGACCAACCCCCAAATCGTAGCCATCAGCAACATTCGGCCGGGAGCTAATCACTTATCGCCGATCTGCAGAATCGCCAAAAAGGCTTCTTGGGGAATTTCAACACTGCCGACCTGTTTCATGCGTTTTTTGCCGGCCTTTTGTTTCTCAAGCAGCTTGCGCTTACGCGAAATGTCGCCGCCGTAACATTTGGCGATGACGTTTTTGCGCAACGCTTTAATGTTTTCACGCGCAATGATGTTCGCGCCGATTGCCGCTTGCACGGCCACATCAAACATCTGACGCGGAATCAATTCGCGCATTTTCGAGGCGAGTTCGCGGCCGCGATACTGGCTGTTGGCGCGATGCACGATCAGCGACAGGGCGTCAACTTTGTCACCGTTAATGAGAATGTCCAGCTTGACCAAGTCCGAGGTACGGTACTCTTTAAACTCATAGTCGAGCGAGGCATAACCGCGGGAAACGGATTTCAGTTTGTCAAAGAAATCCATCACCACTTCGTTCATCGGCATCAAATAGGTGAGGATCACCTGCCTGCCGTGATACTGGATATCGACTTGCACACCGCGTTTCTGGTTGCACAGAATAATGACTGAGCCCACGTACTCTTGCGGCATCATCATGGTCGCGGTGATGATTGGTTCACGGATCTCTTGTATCTTGGAAAGCTCGGGCAACTTCGACGGGTTCTCGATTTCGATCACTGTGTTATCCATCAGCAATACTTGATAGATGACGGTAGGCGCAGTGGTAATCAAGTCCTGATCGAATTCGCGTTCCAGGCGTTCCTGCACAATCTCCATATGCAACAAGCCGAGAAATCCACAGCGGAATCCAAATCCCAGCGCCTGGGACGTTTCCGGTTCGAATCGCAGGCTGGCGTCGTTCAACTGCAGCTTTGTCAGCGCATCCCGCAGGCCATCGTACTGGTTAGATTCAACCGGATAGAGACCGGCAAACACTTGGGGCTTGATTTCCTTGAAGCCCGGAAGCGCCGCCGATGCCGGCCGATCTTGCAGGGTAATGGTGTCGCCTACCTTCGCAGCCTTTAGCTCCTTGATGCCGGCGATGATGAAACCGACTTCACCGGCCTTGAGTTCGGGACGCGGTTGCGACTTCGGCGCGAACACCCCGACCTGCTCACATAAGTGTTGCGCACCGGTCGCCATGAACAGGATCTTGTCTTTCGGCTTGAGTACTCCATCGATTACCCGCACCAGCATCACGACACCAACGTAGTTATCAAACCATGAATCAATAATCAGCGCCTTGAGTGGCGCGGTGGGGTCGCCCTTGGGGGGCGCGACTCGCGTCACGACCGTTTCGATCACATCGTCGATACCGATACCGGTCTTGGCGCTGCAACGCACTGCATCGTGTGCCTCAATACCGATAATGTCCTCGACCTCGTCGATCACCCGGTCAGGTTCGGCCGATGGCAGGTCGATCTTGTTTAGCACGGGAAACACCTCGACTCCTAAGTCGGTGGCGGTGTAGCAGTTGGCAACGGTTTGTGCTTCGACGCCTTGGGAAGCGTCAACGACGAGCAATGCGCCCTCGCAGGCCGACAACGAACGCGAGACTTCATATGAAAAGTCCACATGCCCTGGGGTGTCGATCAAGTTCAGCTGATAGGTTTGCCCGTCGCGCGCCTTGTACGTCAGCGCTGCGGTTTGAGCCTTGATAGTGATGCCGCGTTCGCGTTCTAACTCCATCGAGTCAAGCACCTGCGATTCCATCTCTCTGGAAGACAATCCGCCACAACGTTCTATGATGCGGTCGGCCAACGTTGATTTGCCGTGGTCGATGTGGGCGATGATGGAAAAATTGCGAATGCGATTCATGTTGGGCACGAGCCATTGATGCAGGGATTGTCGCGCAACCGTCAGGCCACGTTGCGGGGGCTGGAGGCTGAGGGGGGCCGCATGAAGAACAACGGCACCCGTGGGTGCCTCGGTGTGTGCCCGCAAGTCCCCTTAAAGCGGGTTAACCATGAATTTTAGCCCAATACACGGGCAATTACGAGTTGCCGTCGAACGCAAAACCAGTGCTCGCCGCCCATTGGACGGGGTCAAAGTGGTAGTGGCAAATCTCCACCCCCGTCGCCGGCTCCCCGAGGAGCAATACGGGCACCCATTCCGAGAACCGATCCTCCAACGTTGGGTGCGCGTCGAGGTCAATTTCCACGATTTCGGCTGACCGCCCTGGCTCCCCTGCGGCGCTTAGCGCGGCGCTTAAGGCCGCACGCATGTCATCGCAGAGGTGGCAGTAACTACGGCCAACAAGGGTCAAGCGCACTACTTCGCGTCCGGCCTCAACGTCAAATATCTTGCCGGGGCATCTTCGCGCTTGACCAGTAATGCAACCGGCTTCTTGTCATCCAGCTTTGCGACTAGGTCATTGAACTGCCCGGGAGACTTAACTTCGGTGGTATTGAGCGCGAGAATTGCGTCGCCCGCGCGCAGGCCAACCTTTGCCGCTGGCCCGGACACCTCACTGATGATTACGCCCGAAGTGATCGACATTGACTTGCGGTCATCGTCGTCAAGCTCTTCAACAATGAGGCCCAGCCGGTTGGGCTTCTGTATCGGCTTGTCTTGCTTATCGGTTTTCGGTGAAGTGGGCGTGACCTTTTGCACACGCGGCTCATTCGGATCTTCCGGCGCTTCCATCACCGCTAAGGTAACTTCTTTCACCACGCCGCTTCGCCACACCGAGAGCGTTACCTTGGTTCCAGGCACTTTCGGGAAAATGATGCGCTGAATATCGACGGTCGATTTGACTAACTTGCCATCAACTTTCTGGATGATGTCACGGGCCTTCAGACCCGCTTTATCTGCCGGCGTATCGGCTTCGATACGTGCCACCATCACACCGGCATCCTTCTTCGGCAGTCCAAGTGCCTCGGCAAGCTCTTCCGAGAGTGGTGTTGGGTCAAGTTCGATGCCGATGCGACTACGGCGAACCTTGCCCGTCTTAATTAGCTGGTTGGCAACTTCCATGACGGTGTTAATTGGGATCGCAAATGAAATCCCGAGGTAACCGCCAGTGCCGGTGACGATCTGCGAGTTGACCCCGACAACTTCGCCACGCGTATTAAACAACGGCCCTCCCGAGTTCCCTGGGTTCACTGCAGCATCACTTTGGATAAACGGTGCGAGATCACCAGTGTCACGTGACTTCGCACTGACAATGCCAGCGGTCACTGTATTCTCAAACCCGAAAGGCGAGCCAATCGCAAGCACCCATTCGCCGACTTTCAATCTTTCCGAGTCGCCTATATTTACCTTCGGCAGTCCGGTAGCGTCAATTTTCAACACCGCAACGTCAGTTCGGTTGTCCGCACCAACCACTTTGGCCTTGAATTCGCGCTTGTCAATAAGAGTTACCGTGACTTCATCGGCAAACGCCGGCTGCGGTCGACCATTGGCATCCATGCCGCCGTTAACCAAAACCACGTGGCGATTGGTGATGATGTAACCGTCTGCGGAAATGATGAAGCCCGACCCCTGTCCCACGTCACGCAGCGGCGCATCTGGCGACGGCGTGTTGGGTGTGCGCGGTGTGCGGCGGGGACTCTGCGGGTTTTGGGGGCCTTGGCGAGGTTGCGGCAACGCCTCCGGCGGCATAAAGCGCCGGAAAAACTCATAGAACTGCTCGTTGTCTTCAGGAGAGACTGCACCCCCGCGCCCGGCGGAGCGTGCCTTGGTGCTTACGTTCACGACCGCAGCGCCCTCCTTCTCGACCAGCTCGGAAAAATCCGGTAGCAATACTCCACGCCCGGCACCAGTATTTTGTGCAATAGCGTCAGGCTGGGTGCCGATTAACCCAAACGAAAGGATGCCTACAGCAATGAAAGTCGCATAAGGCATTGGCAAGAATGCGAAACGTTTTGACATATTTTCCTTCTTGAAAGTTAAATCGCCGGGTCACCCCGGCGAACGTCGGATAACACGACACGATACCGCAAAGCGTCTACCGGCGACGGGACACGCTTTCTGCAATGACCTGTACCGCACCAATTGGAACTTCACCCATCACGGTCACTTGGTAATCCGCAACTGGACGGACAACAACGCTAATTGGCCCGTCGTCACTGCCTTTGCTGCTTGGTTGAACCGCGTTACCACCGTTTCCCTCGACAAATACGGAAACATGCAGCAGGCCATCGGAATAGACTAGGTGCGTCACCGGCTCTTTGCGGCTGGTGATATTCCTCACCTTCTCCATGATTTTCTTAAATCCAGATGGAAGGTTCCCGACTTGCCAACCAGTATCTGCGGACTTGACACCGTCCTTCACCAAGTAGTCGCGCTGCCAGCCAGACGATTTTTCCCACCGCGATCGTATGTCCTGCCGCGATACGGCACCGCTCACATCAAGCTGCGTGAACATAAACTGTTCCAACAGTTGATTTTTTTCGTTGAATAGCTTCGCCCGCAGAAGTAGCCCGGTGCCTAACTCAGCGCACAACTTTTGCAGATAGCGCATGTTGTCCCGCGGCTCAAGGATCACCCATTGGCAGTCGTGACCCGCAACACGCTCGATGGTGCCGAGCTTGACCCTATAGTTCTCCGATATGGCGCTAGGAGAGCCTGAAACCAACGACGGAAAAAAACGTCCGGTAGAGCGCCGATCCACCCGCACCATCTTTTGGTCGGGGTGGTAACAAAACAGTTCTTCATTGCGCCGAATCACCTCAAACAAGGGCCCGTCAAGCATTTCAAGCTTTTCGTGCTCGTTACCTTGTTTATCCGCTACATGCGTGATGCGTGAAGTTGCCGAACCATCAGTGGTTTGATGCACATAAACCCCCGTGTAAGGCAATTCGCGGGCTGACTTTGCCATACGCTCGAGCCACTCTCCGGCATTCTTCGACTGTGCGACGGTCGCAGTTGGCAGCACGAAGCAGAAAGCGCAGAGGAGCAATGACACTGCCTGGAAAGCGTTAGCCGACCGGCCCTGCTCTCTAGTGCCCGCAGGAAGAATCAATTCCATAATTTCAAACATCACCACGTTTTTTCTACACTCTTTCTTTCGATGTCACATATGCAACCAAAACGCTACCGGCCTGCCTCGCGCCTCGCGGAGGCCGCTTGAAAAGCCTCGGCATTCGCAAACTGTCGATGTATTGCCAAGTAGTCATTTACCCGCACCTCTGCCGAATTCGGCGTAATGCCAACCGGCCGGGGAGCTACCTGCTGTACCAATTGCACCGACGCAACCGTGCCATTCTGCTGCTTGAAGGCAACCACTGCGATCGCGGATACGGTGACTACTGACGCGGCCATGGCGAGAGCCATCCGTGTACGTTTCTCTACCGGTGCGACTTTGATCGCTGACGGTGCCAACACGGTAGGCTCTTGCGCAAGTTTGGCAAAAATGGCGGCCGCACACTGCCGACGCCGTGTCACCTCACCTGAACTGGAACCCCGGAGTGTTTCACCAATCAGATGATAGTGATCCCAACTATCGCGTCGTTCGGTGTCAGACCCCAAGCCGCGGATTACCTGCATGGCCTCGTCGCGATCAAGCTCGCCATCCATCAGTGCTGAAATTGTTTCGTTCATTACAAATTCTCCGATACGCCTCGTATGCTCCCTGGGAGTTCTTATTGTTTAGCCCCTGCGGCTCTGCGAAAGTCCTTTAGTCAAGCTACCATCGTCGATCCTTGTTGATTCCCAGCTGCGGACGCAACTGTTCAGCAACGGCCTCGCGAGCCCGAAAGATACGCGACCTCACCGTGCCGATGGGGCAATCCATAATCTGCGCAATTTCTTCGTACGACAGGCCCTCGATTTCGCGAAGCGTAATCGCCGTACGCAACTCCTCGGGCAGCGCGTCTATGGTGCGATTAACGATTTCACCGATTTGTTTGCTCATCAGTTGTGCGTCCGGGGTTGCGATATCGCGCAGCCCACTTGCGTCTTCAAAGCCCTCGGCTTCTTCGGCATCAAACTCTGTGGAGGTCGGTGCGCGGCGGCCCTGACTGACTAGGAAATTTTTCGCCGTGTTTACGGCGATACGATACAGCCACGTGTAGAACGCGCTGTCGCCGCGAAAGTTCCCGAGCGCACGATACGCCTTGACGAACGATTCCTGCGCCACATCCTCGATCTCGTCCTGGTTCCGCACAATACGCGACAGGAGACGCTCGACTTTGCGCTGGTACTTGATAACGAGCAATTCAAAGGCACGTTTGTCACCTGATTGCGCCCGTTCTACTAGTTGCTGATCGATCTCTCGATCACTCATTGACGCTTTCCCATCAGTGCGTTGTGCCGTCCCACTCGCCGCGATCTGAGTTGCCGAAGGGCTGTTGAGGACTGGCGAGCCAACGCGTCGAGGAACCCCATTGTTGCCTGCGTCGCGCGGGACACCCGTAGCCAGTCGGGAACTGTCAGGTATTATAAACGTCAAGTCTGCCATCACGCCTCTCCTAAACCTGTAAGACCTATTAACATATTGATTTGAATAACGTTTCAGCACAAACTCGCGGTCGACTCAAACTTCAACCCATCGAATATCTGGCGAAATCAAGACCGAACCAAACTTCAAGACGGCGCTCAAAACGCCGGTGCAACAACAACGCGCACCTTGAGACCCCATCTAGTGACCTAGCCCACTCAAAATAGTTCATATGGGCGCACACTAGCTTTGGCGCTACCAACCAATTTTCAAGGACCGTAGTCACGTTATGTACACACCTCACTCGGCCGAGGCCGCATCCGGCGGCATCCCCCAGACCAGCGGCCAAACAAACTACGATGTACTCATCATCGGCTCGGGCTTGGCCGGTATGTCACTTGCGTTGCGCTTGGCCGAGAATCAGCAGGTTGCCCTGCTCACCAAGGGAGAGTTGCTTGATGCAGCCAGCGCATGGGCACAAGGCGGCATTGCTGCCGTGCTAGACGATGCTGACTCGGCCGAAAATCACATCCGCGACACCCACGTCGCCGGCGCAGGCCTTTGCCACGAGGATGCGGTGCGATTTGTTGTGGAGAACGGCAAACGCTCTGTCGAGTGGTTGATCGAACAAGGCGTGCCGTTTACCAAGGACGAAAACAACCAAGCCGAACTTCACCTTACGCGTGAAGGTGGTCATTCCCACCGACGTATCGTACACGCGGCAGACGCCACGGGGCGCGCAGTACAAAAAACCCTCGTCCAACAGCTTAAGTCCCACCCCAATATTCAAATACTTGAACACAAAATTGCGGTCGATCTAATCACCTCGAAAAGACTCGGGCACCTGAGTGACAAACGCTGTTACGGCGCGTACGTCTTGGATAAAGCGTCCGGGCGGGTAACTACGATTGCTGCACGCTCAACCGTCCTGGCCACAGGTGGTGCCGGCAAGGTCTATTTGTACACGACCAATCCCGATGTTGCGACTGGAGACGGCGTCGCGATGGCTTGGCGCGCAGGCTGTGCAGTCGCCAACATGGAATTCATGCAGTTTCATCCTACATGTTTGTATCACCCCGCGGCAAAATCCTATTTGATTACCGAAGCGGTGCGCGGCGAAGGTGGGTTACTGAAAATCCCTCCCGGGTATGAAGGTGCGGGGCACCGCTTCATGCCCGACCACGACGAGCGGGCCGAATTGGCGCCGCGTGATGTCGTCGCGCGCGCCATCGATTTCGAAATGAAGAAGCGTGGTCTCGATTTTGTGCATCTAGATATTTCGCACAAACCGCCGGAATTTTTGACGGAACACTTCCCAAATATTTACGCGAAGTGCCTCACTCTCGGCATCGACATCACAAAAGAACCCATTCCCGTGGTACCCGCCGCGCACTACACTTGTGGTGGCGTGGTGACTGATCTCAGCGGCCGAACTGAGGTCGAACACCTATACGCTGTGGGCGAAGTGTCGTGTACGGGTCTTCATGGCGCGAACCGCCTTGCCTCCAACTCGCTATTGGAGTGCCTGGTGTTTGCCGAAGCCGTCCGCAACAACATCGCCGCGCACGGTGCAGTTGAACTGCCGCCATTGCCGCTTTGGGATGAAAGTCGGGTTAGCAATGCCGACGAGGAAGTAATTCTTTCGCATAACTGGGATGAACTCAGGCGATTCATGTGGGACTATGTTGGCATCGTACGAACCAACAAGCGCCTAGAGCGTGCCATGCACCGGATTCATCTGCTGAATGCCGAGATCAATGAGTACTATGCAAATTTTCGCGTTTCAAATGACTTGATTGAACTTAGAAATCTCTTGCAAACCGCCGAGCTGATTGTGCGCTCCGCGATGTTGCGTAAAGAGAGTCGCGGGCTCCATTACAGCCTTGACTACCCTGAAACCCTACCCACCGCGCTCGACACGGTTCTGAAGCCATGACCACCCCGAACAGCAATTTGTACAGCGTTACCACCATCAAAAAAATGGAGTCCGACCATCAAGTGGCGCACCCCAAGATTTCCTTGATGCAGCGCGCCGGTGAGGCTGTCGCCGAGATGGCATTGGATATGCTGAAACAGAAGAAGGCGAAAACAGTCCTCGTACTGGCTGGACCGGGCAACAATGGCGGTGATGCTTGGGTGGCGGCGGAGACATTACGCAAAGCGAAAAAATCTGTCACCGTTCTCTCATTGGGTGAACAGACTTGGACAGAACCTGTGGCGAGAAATGCGTATGCCGCGTTCAACGCAAACAATGGTGCGGTGGTAAAGGCTTGGCCAAAATCATCTGAGTTTGCGGTCGTCATCGATGGGCTATTCGGCACCGGGCTTAGTAAGCCGCCGACGGGCGCATTTGCTGATGTCATCCGACTCTGTAATGCTCAGCGCGCTGCAAACCGATGTGTCGTGATCGCCATCGATATTGCCAGCGGACTCAACGCCGACACCGGTGTGGCATATGAACCGGCGATCGTCGCCGACCAGACGCTGACGTTTGTTGGCGCCAAACCCGGACTGTTTACCAACGATGGCAAGGACTTCTCAGGACTCGTCACGGTAGAAACTCTAGGTATCGAACAACCCGACTCGCTCGCTTCGCTGCTGACCCGCGATACGGTCCTGCCGCTCATCCTGCACCGCCGGGCAAACAGCCACAAAGGAACGTACGGCAATGTTGGTGTAGTTGGCGGTGCCGAGGGTATGACTGGTGCGGCAGTGCTGGCCGCACGCGCTGCGTTACACATCGGCCCGGGCAAGGTGCATCTAGGCTTATTCGACAAAGACCGCCCGAGCTTCGATCTGCTGCACCCGGAGATCATGGTTCGCGACGCGAAGGTACTCGTCAAGGACAACAGCATGACCGCTTTTGCGATTGGCATGGGTATGGGTGAAACCGGCGCGGCTTCCCTGCTTGCCTTGCTGTCGCTCGACAAACCGACGCTGGTAGACGCCGATGCGTTGAATGTTGTTTCAACAAACCCCAGTATCCGCGGTGCGTTTGAAGCAAAAAAGGCTGAAAACACCCATTCTTGCTTGCCTTTTGTTTTTACGCCCCACCCCGGCGAGGCGGCAAGACTGCTCGGTGTTAGCAGCGCGGAAGTACAAGCAGATCGTCCCGCCGCTGCATTCAAGCTCGCTGCGCAGTTCGCCAGTGTCGTGGTGCTTAAGGGGGCCGGCAGCATCATCGCGCATCCGGACGGTCGATACGTCATTAACACGACGGGAAACGCAGGCATGGCCTCAGGCGGTATGGGTGATGCGCTCGCCGGCATGATCGCCGCACTCATGGCGATGGGCTTGGATACTTGGGACGCTGCTCGTCTGGGCGCATACCTTCACGGCGCTGCAGGTGACGCCGCGTTGCACCACGGCATGGGGCCGCATGGCCTGACGGCGTCCGAAGTTATCTTCGAGGCGCGTACATTGCTCAATAGTGAGCTAAACGATCAACACAACAACGATACGGTGGAGGAATGAAAATGCATAAAGAAATTTCCAAACCTTTGCGAGTCCTAGCAGCCTTGAGCGCAGGTACCCTCGCAATCTTTAGCGCCAACGTTGGCCACACGCAATCAACCTACCCGGAAAAGGCCGTGCGATACATCATCCCGTTTGCGCCGGGTGGTGAATCCGACATCGCCGCGCGCTTTCAGCAGCTCGCGTTCAAGAAAAAATACGGCCAAGAGTTTATCGTCGAGTCCAAGCCCGGCGGCGGCGGTTCACTGGTGTGGTCACAGGCGAATACGTTTCCTGGTGATGGCTACACTTGGATCAGCACCAACCTGCCGCACCTTGTATTGCAGCCGATGGAAGGCAATGTCCAGTACAAAACTGAGGACATTCATAACGTCTACTTTTACCACTACACTCCAGACGCCATCGTCGTCCGAACTGAAAGTCCGTTCAAGACCTATCAGGATCTGATTGCGGCGGCGAAGGTCAAACCGGATATCGTCTCCGTCGCCGGATCGGGGCTCAATTCCGCCAACCACGTGGCAAATGTCCGCCTTGAAGGTGCTGCGGGCATTAAGCTCACCTATGTGCCATTTAAGGGCACAGGCGACCTCGTCGCCTCGATCCTAGGGGGGCATGTTGACGCCGCAATGTCGTACGTGACACTGGCCCTGGCGCAGAAGGGTCGCACGCGGATGCTCGCAATTGCCACCGAAAAGCGGCACCCTGCCTTTCCTGACACGCCGACCTTCAAAGAACTCGGTATTGATTGGGTGGACGGCGCGTATCGCGGTGTGGCAGTGCCGAAATCTACGCCACCCGAACTACGTAAAAAAATATCGGACATCTTCGCTGAAATCAACAAAGACCCGGACTTCCGCAAACGTATGGCCGACGGTGGCTTCGAGATCATCGACGTGCCCGTGGACAAAGTGCCCGCCTTCATGGCGGAGCGGACAAAGGTTTACACCGAAGTCGCAAAACGTATGGGCTTAGCCAGTAGGTAGTCTCGTCACCCAGCCAAGGCAGTCACCAGTGGGTCGTGGCCGCACGTATATCTCGGCGCATTGGGGCTCGCTCGGGTTACTTGGTTGCATGGTGTTCGGTTGCGCTGTGGCTTAGCCCGCCGCGAGCACTACTCTACCCAAGTAAAGCCCCAGTACAGTCAGCAACAGCGAGACAAACAAATGCGAAGCGCCAACAACGAGCGCCCAGCCGATTTGGTTTTGCTCTACCAGCGCGATGACTTCGGCTGAATAAGTGGAAAAAGTAGTCAAGCCGCCGAGAAAGCCGGGGATCACCAGCAGACGCCACTCGGGCGATAAAAACGGATGCTCCACGAAGTAGGCAATCGCAAGTCCCACCAATAAACCACCAACGGCGTTTGCCACGAAAGTACCGATCGGAAACGCGGGGTGCCGGGTGTTTAGCCATAACGTCAATCCCCAACGCGTCCATGCGCCGATGGCGGCACCGACACCAACTGCGACAAAACCGACGAAGGATATATGGGGCACCAAAGTGAAATTTGTCCGGACAACTTTTGCGGCCAGCGCATGATGACAGCTATAATAACGGGCATCATATCGAATCCGCATCAGGACACCAAATGACCGCCACCGCATCACAAGAGCCGCGCGAATCAATGGAGTACGACGTCGTCATCGTCGGTGCCGGGCCAGCAGGACTCGCCGCTGCAATTCGTCTTAAACAACAAGCGGTTGCATCGAATCACGATGTCAATGTTTGTGTGGTTGAAAAGGGCTCTGAGGTCGGCGCACATATTCTGTCAGGCGCTGTGATGGATCCGCGGGCAATTACCGAGCTGTTTGAGGATTGGAAAGAACTTGGCGCCCCGCTCAACCAAGCTGTGACCGAAGATCGCTTCCTATTTTTGTCTGAAAGTAGCGGACGGCAAGTACCAAATTGGATGTTACCTGCATGCTTCCAGAACCACGGCAATTACGTGGTCTCGTTGGCCAACGTTTGCCGCTGGCTCGCAACACGTGCCGAAGAACTTGGTGTCGAAGTTTATCCCGGCTTCGCGGCGGCAGAAGTACTATTTAACGAGGATGGTGCCGTCCGGGGCGTCGCCACCGGGGACATGGGCATCGGCAAAGACGGGCAACCGACCGAGCGCTTTCAACGCGGTATGGAGCTTCACGCCAAGTACACGTTTTTTGCCGAAGGATGCCGTGGCCACCTCGGCAAACAGTTGCAAGCGCGCTACAACCTCAATGATGGTCGCGACCCCCAGGTGTATGGCATCGGCCTTAAGGAGTTATGGGAAGTCAAGCCTGAAAAGCATGTCCCAGGGCTGGTAGTACACACGGCAGGATGGCCGCTTGATCGTGATACCTACGGTGGCTCATACCTCTATCACATGCAGGACAACCTGGTCTCGGTCGGCTTTGTGGTCGGCTTGGCCTACACCAACCCAAACCTCTCGCCGTTCGAGGAGTTCCAACGCTACAAAACACACCCTAGCATTTGCGGTTTTTTCGAGGGCGGCAAACGCATCGCTTATGGTGCGCGCGCCTTGGCAGCCGGCGGCCTGCAATCACTGCCTAAACTAATCTTCCCGGGAGGGGCGCTGATCGGCGACGATGCAGGTTTTCTAAACGCATCGCGCATCAAGGGCAGTCACGCGGCGATCAAGTCAGGCGCACTCGCGGCGGAAGCGGCGTTCAACGCGCTACGCGCCGGTCGGTCGGCAGACGAACTCACCAACTACCCAGAGTCTTTTGAGAAAAGCTGGCTGTATGATGAGCTCTACCGCGCGCGCAACTTCAAACCATTTATGGCAAAAGGGTTGTACACCGGCACACTGATGGTTTGTGTGGATCAGGTCGTGTTCGGCGGCAAAGCGCCGTGGACGTTGCACCATCAGCACGCCGATCACGAAACTCTAATGGACGCAGCTAACGCAAAACCAATCAGCTACCCCAAACCCGACGGCGTGCTGACCTTTGATCGATTGTCGTCGGTATTCATTTCAAATACGAATCATGAAGAAGACCAACCGGCGCACCTGACACTCAAAGATGCCGACGTGCCCGTATCGGTCAACCTGGCCAGATACGATGGACCCGAGGCGCGTTACTGCCCGGCTGGTGTTTATGAGTACGTAGATGTCCCACCAGGCCACGACGCGACATCAAGCGCTTCAGCCGCCGAGACGAGTGCAAGGCGGCAAGGAGCCAGCAGCGAGATAGTACAAGACGTACAGCGAGGCGCTGGCGACACAGCCAACACCGCAATCGCTCGGCCGCCGAAGCGCTTGCAGATAAACGCGCAAAACTGTGTCCATTGCAAAACCTGCGACATTAAAGATCCGACGCAAAATATTATCTGGGTGACGCCCGAAGGTGGGGGCGGACCGAATTACCCGAATATGTAGCCACGGTTCGGCATCGCCGCATACGCCTCGCGGGGGCGGACCTAAGGCTCCGCTGGCCGCCAAGCGCGGATTGAAGTAATCTAGTCGTTTATCCATTCGCAAATGGGGATCTGCCATGAAGCCAGTCGCCGAACTGCTAAAGAAGCGTGCCTATACCGAAGTCTATTCCGTCGGCCCGACCGCGACGGTGTTCGAGGCGATTACCTTGCTGGCGGAAAAAGGCGTGGGCGCGCTGATGGTCATGGAAGGCGAAAAGCTGGCGGGTATTTTTTCCGAGCGAGACTACACTCGAAAGATCGCCATCGTTGGACGCAATTCCCGCGAAACGCTGGTTTCCGAAATCATGACCACGCCGGTTCTGTTCGTAACCCCCACCCACCGAACCCGCGAGTGTATGGCGCTAATGTCGGACAAGAATATCCGCCACCTCCCGGTACTCGACGCTGGCAAGGTCGTCGGCATGCTGTCGATACGCGATCTTATGAACGACATCATCGCGGATCATGAATTCACCATTGCCCAACTCGAGGGCTACATCAATCAATAACACGACTTGGCTGTTACGACTGGCCACGATTCACGATATCCCCGCAATCGCGCGCCTCATTGAAGTATCTGCTTTCGGTCTAGGCAAAAACGATTACGCCCCTGAACAGATTCAAGGTGCCCTGCAAGGCACTTTCGGCGTTGATACACAACTGATTCGCGACCAAACCTATTGGTTGGTGGAAGGCCCGGACGGATTGGCAGCTGTCGGCGGCTGGAGCTTTCGCACCACCTTATTCGGCGGTGACAAACACGCGGAGCGCGTTGTCGAACCGGCCGAGCAGCTTGATCCCGAAACTGACGCCGCGCGGATTCGCGCCTTCTTTGTGGCTCCCACCGCCGCACGGCAAGGGCTTGGCCGACGAATCTTGAAACATTGCGAGGACCAAGCCAAGACGCACGGCTTTCAAAAATTGACGTTGTTCGCCACCCTGCCGGGGCAACGCTTGTATGAAGCGTGCGGTTTCGTTGCCGACATGCCGGTCGACTACGAGGTGGCTGCGGGAACCTTGATGAGGTTTGTTCCCATGCATAAAGCAATCGACGACCCGCGAAGCGCTTAAAATCGTCGCATGAAACCCAATCACTTCGACGCCATTGTCGTCGGCGCCGGAGCAGCCGGAATGATGTGCGCTGCCACCGCGGGAAAGCGCGGTGCGCGAGTGTTACTGGTAGACCATTATCACAAGCTCGGCGAAAAAATTCGTATCTCCGGTGGCGGGCGCTGCAACTTCACGAACCTGCACACCACGCCGGCAAATTTTCTCTCCCAGAACCCACACTACTGCCGTTCGGCACTGGCGCGCTACACGCCCAACGACTTCATCAAACTCGTCGAGTCGCATCAGATCGAGTATCACGAGAAGACCCTCGGGCAGCTTTTTTGTGACGACAGCGCCGTGCAGATTATTCAGATGCTGAAGACGGAATGTGATCGGGCACACGTCAGCTGGCGCATGCCGGTACAAGTGTCATCAATCACGGCTGTTTCCTCGGGTTATGAAGTACGTATCGGCGATGAGTGGATGAGTTGCACGGCACTAGTGATTGCAACCGGTGGACTCGCGGTGCCTAAAATCGGCGCAACGCCGTTCGGCTATCAGGTGGCTGAGCAATTTGGACTCGCCATCATTCCGCCCAAGCCTGCGCTAGTGCCTCTCGCCTTCGAGCCCGAGTCGCTGGCGAAGTTTGGCGATTTGTCGGGGATTTCGCTGGACGCAACAGTGTCTTGCGGCGACGGCGAATTTCGCGAAGCGGTATTGCTTACTCATCGAGGGTTATCCGGCCCGGCCATTTTGCAAATTTCGTCCTATTGGCAGGCAGGATCTGCAAAGGACCCAATCCACGTTAACGTCCTGCCCGGCGCACAACTGGCGGCACTAAAAGATAAGCGGCAATCCAAAGCGCAATTGCATAATTTGTTGGCGGAGGTATTGCCACGCCGTTTTGCGGATAGTTGGTGTCTGGCCCATCAATTAACCAAACCCGCCAACGAACTGTCGGATTCCGCCTTTAACAGCGCACTCGAACAGCTACGCGATTGGCGTATCAAGCCCTCCGGCACACTCGGCTACAACAAAGCCGAGGTCACCCTCGGTGGTGTCGATACCCGTACGCTCTCCTCAAAGACAATGGCCGTTACGAACCAGCCCAATCTCTATTTCATCGGCGAGGTTGTTGATGTAACCGGACACTTGGGTGGTTTCAATTTCCAATGGGCGTGGGCTTCTGGCCATGCTGCCGGCATCGCTATCGCAGATCGCCGCTCGTGAACGCAACGCCAACCCAACCTGAATTCCACATGACACCGCCTCGCTGGGTGCTAGACACCAATGTGGTGATCGACTGGCTGATGTTCAATCACCCGTTCATGGACCCATTGCGTGAGAGGGTCGCTGATGGCCGTCTGGTTATCCTGACGCATCAACCTGCAATCGTGGAACTGAAGGCGGTGCTGGGTTACCGCCAACTCAAGCTCGACGCAGCGCGACAGGCGCAAATCTTCGCGCGTTACTTAGCCCTGACCACTGAGGTGGCTTTACCTACAGGAACAAGTCTACAGAACCTGAAGATGCCCGGTGGGTTTCCCCGCTGTCGCGATCGCGACGATGAACACTTCATCGCGCTTGCCTATCACCACAAGACTGACGCGCTGGTATCGCGTGATAACGCCGTATTGGGCATGAAGTCACGTGTCGCCAAGTTTGGGTTGACGATCTATAACGTACAGCAGGCGATCAGCCACCTAACGGCAACGGTCAACCCTTCTTTCTGAAGACGACAATATGCTGCCAAGGCAATAGGTTCGAGGTGCGCTCCCAAACTAGTGCATGTACTTCCGCTTCACGTCGAATCTGGCGTTCACTCATCTTATGCAAAACCTTGATGGGTACGTCGGGATCTTCTGCGCGATACTCCACAAACACCACGCGCCCACCGGGTTTGAGTGAGCCCACCAGGGAACGCATCACCTCGAGCGGGTATTCGAGTTCGTGGTACACGTCGACCATGATTGCCAAGTGAATACTGTCGACCGGCAGTTTGACGTTGTCCGCAGTCGATAAAATCGGCTTGATCGTCGCGTAGCGAGGCTCACGCGCGAGTTTTGCGAGCATCTGCACCATCTCTGGCTGGACATCAACGGCGTAAACCGTTCCGGGTGCCACACCGGCACCAACAATCTCAGCCATCCGCCGAGAGTGGTATCCCGACCCGGCACCAATATCTGCCACCACCATACCAGGCTTCAACTTCAGCTCGGCCAATAGAAGTTCTGGGCGTTCCTCGCTGGTGCGTTCCGGGCGTTCCAACCAATCGGCTGCTTGCCACCCCATCATGCGGGCGATTTCACGGCCCATGTAAGACTTGCCGATGCCATCAGCACTGGCGCGCGTTTTTTTGTAGGGGCTGTCGCTGGCGAGCGCGTTCGGGATGATCGAGTAGCCAAGCAAAAACACCAAAACCAGAAAACACAAGTAAACACAGGCATTTACAGATAAAATGCCTTGAAGATGCCCGCCGATAAAGGATTTTTTCATCTAGCCCCGGTTCGCGCCAACGACCAAGCAGCAACGATTGCAAATATCAACGACAACGCGATACCGGCAAACACCCAGCGAGGCTGATGCGCGTCAAGCAGTAAACCGAAGGCGATCGGTGCCACCGCAAGGCCGACGTCAAGACCAGAATAGACCATGCCATAAACACGGCCGAAAGCGCCTTCTCCGAGTTTGGCTTTGGTCGCCGTACGCACCAGCAAATCGCGCGACGGCCCCGCGATGCCAACGACAAAGCCCATCGCCGCCATCACCGGCAACACGACCCAAACAGGGAGAGGCAGCAGCGCAAGACACAGAGCAATGGCGGCACCGGCGCCGAATGCCGCCGCCACATACCCCTCGTGGGCATTTCCCGGTTTGGCGAGGAAGCCTCCGACCAACAACCCACATCCGCTGCCGATGAGATAGATCGACAGTGCGGACGTCGCCGCACCGAGCGAGAGATCAAATAACTCGCGTAACAAGGACGGTGCGAAGTTTTGCAACGCGCCAAATCCGAACGTGGCAAAAAAGAAGAAGCCAAACGCCGCCCACACCATCGGCTGTGCAAGTATTTCAGCGAAACTCACCTTTGCCGGTAAGGCACCGGTAACCCCGCCCACACTCGCTGTCTGCAATTCGTATTGCAACAGTGGCCGCTTCCAAATGAGCAGACTGAGGGAAGCCAACCCTACCGCTGCGGCGGCCAACCCCGCAGCCCGCCAGCCGAATGTACTTGCGGTTGCGAGCATCAGAATCGGCGCACACGCCCAACCAATATTTCCCGAGATGCCATGCACTGAAAAGGCATGACCGAGCCGCGGCGCGGATACACGACGATTGATCAAGGCAAAATCCGCCGGATGAAAGATGCTGTTTCCACAACCGGCGACAAAGGCGGCAACCATTAACCCATGGAAATTCGGCGCAACAAAAACCAGTACACCGGAGAGCGAGAGTAATCCAATACCGACAAATAGCACACGATCGGCACCGTATCGGTCCACCCAAACTCCCGCGATCGCTTGGCCGATACTCGAGACGACAAAGAAAATCGTCATCAGGGTGCCGACGCTGGCATAACCAAGCCCAAATTCCGCCATAAAAAACGGGAAAAGCGGCGGGATCATTAAGTGAAAAAAATGTGACGTACCGTGGGCAAATCCAACGAGCGAAATGATGGTGGCGTCAGACTTTAAGGTCGATGTGTGTGGAAGGCTTGACGCGGTGGCTGACATTCGGGCTCCACCACCTGAAACGCTATCGAGCAAGATACTCGTGCGTTGGTGAGCTGGAGACAAATTATAGGACAGTCAACGAGATCCCAAGGCGCGGTACGCCGCTTCAACGGGGGCACAATGGGGGCAGACATTCATGTTACTCGGTTAAGGTTTCGTTGCGCAAGAATTAAGTCACGCGCGACTTGGCGTGGGACTGTCAGCAGTGGAAGGTTTTTGGGTCGTCGCTTTTTCGCGCGAGGCTCAACGCGGTCAGGGCGTTGTGGTAAGCGAAGCGTGGCAATCGAACGCAGTACAGTCGCCATTAGTGTGCACGCCTCATCGCCTGATGTTCGTCGGAGTTGATCTGCAAATGCATTAAGCACACCCTTGGTGCCGGTAAAACTCAGCACACGCGGCAACACATCGGCAAGCACCGCCGCTTTTGCCATGACCCAGCGCACCAAGTTGTAAGCCAAGAAATAAACAGCAATTTCCTTCGCCACCATCGATTGCGATTTGCACCGGAGCACATCCATTTCCAGCGTGGATTTGATCGCGCGGAAATCCACTTCGATGTTCCAGCGCATCTTGTAAAACGCGTTCAGTTCAATTGCCGATGCTTGTTTGGGTGCCAGTAACGTAGTCACCAGAATGCGTCCGTCAACTTCGACTTCACGCATCCAAATCGAATCCGGGTATTTCGCATACTCTTGGGCGCTCATTGCTGCTGGTTTGGGCGGACGCGGCCATTGGACCAGATGGTCATTGTGTCCCGGCCGATCCCCCTGCGTAAAATCGGTGATCCGTCTACCGTGCTGCGCCATCACCACATCCGCGCCTTGGCGGCGGATGCCTACGATGATCCACCACGTCGCCAGCAGAGCGTCGGCGAGCACCACGTCATCGTCCTTGATTTGGTTGAACATGTTGGCGAAGAGCGTTTGTTCGCCTGTACCTTTGCCTTCGCAGGCGACGACTTGATAATCGAGAATCGCGCCGCTAGCCAGACCGATGAGTGCGCCAATGCGTGCAATGGGAAAACCCAATTGTGGCTTCTGTTCATGGCTCTGCGGGTAAGCTTGTTGATTGCTCGGCGTGTCCGGCATCGATACAGTCGTGCCGTCAAACAGTTTTACTGATCGCCCATGCCAGCGCCAAGCAGAAGGTGCATTCGACTCCTAACGCCCTCCCAGCAGCGCACTCAATTTCGTTGGCAGGCTCACTGGCAAGCGCTGCCGCGCATCACAATAGGCACCGGTGTTGAGTGCGCTGGCGGACTGGCCTTGCGCGATCCGCTCAGACAGACGTCGACCAACAACATCCTGACAAGCACGGTCTGCCGATAACACCTGCCCGACAAACAGACGTAGCGTATCCAGCGGCGTGTAGATGCGTTCGCGGTGCTTCGGCAGATGCGTGTTCACTAGTGCGGCCATGGCTGTTGTGTCCAATGCTTGCGCAAAGATGCCAGCATCACCTTGTAGAAACTGCTGGCAAAACATCATTGCCTTACGCCGGGTTCAGAGTCAACTTTTTTCAGCCAACAATCATCAAATTTGATTGTCCCGCCCACCTAAACTTCTCTCGCACTTACCCAAAGAACTCCTTAATCAAAAACGCCTCCAGCCCCGCCTGATCTTCCTTACGTGCCGACAGTGTCACCACGCGCCCCAAGCGGTGCGATTCCCAGTTGAAGTTGCCCTGATAGTGCTCGCGAATCAGGTCGATCATGCGACGCACGATAGCGGCTTCAACATCGCCACCTAACCCAGCATCGATTTCGATTAACTGCGATTTGGCATTGGCGCGATCCGTGGTCCAGCCGCGGAACGAGAAGGCCGCATAACGCGTCCCCTTACTCTTGATCTGAAAAATGCCACTCGTGCCGTCGCGCGCCGCACCGAGCGTCTGGGCGTTTCGCTTGAACGCGGCTTCGGCTTTCTCTGCAGTGGTCATTTCGCGTTCGCCGTTGCGGGCGTCGGCATTCTGTTGTGCGTACATGTTCTCCTGCGCCTGGCGTTGCGCACGGCGGGCCTCAAGTGCAGTCGAAAAATCCATCGGCGGTGCCGGCTCGTTGCGCGAGGCCTTCGGCGGCGGGTCAGGCGGCACAAACATCGGCGGCATCGACGGCGAGGGTTTGTTGGTCGCAATGACCGTGCGCGGCGGGACTTTTGCCGGTGGCGTTGGACTCGGCAGGGGCGGCGGCGCACGATCGGCAGCGGCGGGCGGTGTCATTGTGACTTGCAGTGGCCCCTGCGCGGGGGACGCCGAATCAACAATCGGATGCTCCCATTTCGGCAGAAAACGGATCAGCAAACCGTGAAAGACCAGCGACAACACCAACAGGGTCAAAAGACTACGTAAGCTGCGACGCGGACGCAGCCGCAGGTCCCGCTCCAGTTCAGGGTCGAGTGGCCGTGATTGCTCATGGTCGAGCAGGACGTTGGCAAGGGCAGAAACAGGTGTTGCGGTCGAACTCATTCTGTCATTGGCCGTAGGGGCGAAATACCTGTGACACCGGCGAATTGGCAGGGTTGCCGGATAACTCGGAGGCTTTCCCCCGGTACCGTTTGCTGGGGAATCCCCTGCTTTTCAGGGCTTTCAGTATAAATCACTGCCCCCGTGAGTCTTCGTCGCGGTCCAAATCTCGGCCTGACCAGCGCCGGGCGAGACATCCTTTAGAATCAATAGCAACAAACCAACAACAAATCACAAACATCAAGGAGGGCAACATGTCCATAAGCCGTCAACTGGCGCCGATTGCTTCGCATCCATTGCGCCAACCGGCGTCGTGCCGACTCAAACTGCTGAGCCTGTTGGGCATCATCGGTATCGTTGCTCCGCTCGGTGCCGCCAACGCGCAGACGCCTGCGCTTGCTGCGACCACTGCCGCCGCGCCAGCGCCGCTGGTCAGCACCGTACTGCACTGCGGCCGGATCCTCGATGTCACTACACTCAAGTTCGCGAACGAGCAGTCGATCGTCGTTGACGCAAAGAAAATCACGCGAATTGCAGCCGGATTCATCACGGTGCCAAATGCCCACATGGTCGATCTGAAGAATCACACGTGTCTGCCAGGCCTCATCGACCTACACGTGCATTTATCTTCCGAACTCAACCCAGCGCGTTATGCCGAGGGCTTCTCGCTAAATCCGCCTGACTACACGGTTCGTGGCGTCGCAAACGCAGAAAAGACACTGATGGCGGGTTTCACGTCCGTACGTGACTTGGGTAGCCCTCCCGGCGTCAGTGTGGCGCTGCGTAACGGTATCAATCGCGGCTTTATCAAAGGTCCCCGGATCCAAGCGGCCGGCGGCGTTTCGTCAACCGGAGGGCACGGCGACCCCACCAACGGCCTGCGTGCCGATTTGATGGCGACCGGCAGCGCCAATCTGGCAGATGGCCCGGATGACGCCCGCCGGATGGTCAGACAGCGTTACAAAGAAGGCTTTGATCTCATCAAGATCGCCACGACCGGCGGCGTGTTGTCGCTTTCAAAGAGCGGTGATGCACCGCTGCTCGCCGACGAAGAATTAGCGACGATTGTTAAAACCGCGCGTGACTACTCCATGCCAGTTGTCACGCACGCGCACGGTGCCGAGGGAATGAAACGCGCAATTCGCGCTGGTGTGCAGACCATCGAACACGGCACCTACATGGACGATGAGGCTTTCGCCTTGATGAAACAAAACGGCACGTGGCTCGTTCCGACCATTTCTGCCGGACGTTACGTGGCGGAGAAGGCAAAGATCGTCGACTTCTTCCCAGAAATCGTCCGCCCCAAAGCCGCCACTATTGGCCCGTTGATTCAAGGCACCTTTGGTCGCGCCTACAAGGCCGGCGTCAAGATTGCCTTTGGAACCGACCAAGGCGTTGCACCGCACGGAGAAAATGCCCGCGAGTTTGAATACATGGTCGAAGGTGGCATGCCGCCGCTCGAAACAATTCGCGCCGCAACACTCAGTGCGGCAACGTTGATGGGCATGGCGAACCAGTTGGGCAGTATTGAGGCGGGGAAACTTGCCGATATCGTCGCGGTGCCGGGTGATCCATCCAAAGACATCAGCGTCATGAGCAAAATGGCCTTTGTGATGAAGGACGGGACGATTTACAAGGCCCCCTAGTACTCGCGGTAGCACCGCCTCAAACTAACTGCAGAGCAACCATGGCTTCTTATACATTGCTGGCGATCATCGCCGCCTATTTCTTGTTGCTGCTTGCCCTTGCCTGGTATACGGGGCGCAATGCGACCAATGAAACTTTTTTCATCGGCAATCGCAAAAGCAACTGGCTGTTAGTGGCCTTTGGCATGGTCGGCACCTCACTTAGCGGTGTGACTTTCATCAGCGTGCCCGGCACAGTCGGGCCAAATGGTTTTGGTTATTTGCAGGTCGTGATTGGCAACTGGATCGGCTTCATGTTGATCGCGCTGGTGTTACTGCCGCTCTACTATCGGCTTAAGCTGACATCGATCTACGACTACCTCGACCAACGGTTTGGTGTCACCGCACACAAAACCGGCGCATCTTTTTTTATTCTCTCACGCACTCTCGGCGCGACCGCCCGCCTTTACCTAGTCGTCAACGTTCTACAGTTGTTGGTGGCCGACCCGGTCGGTATGCCGTTTTGGCTCACCACCACCATCATCCTCTTGATGATTTGGCTTTACACATTTCAGGGCGGCGTAAAGACGATTGTCTTCACCGACACCCTGCAAACCGCATGTATGTTGGGCGGCTTGGTCATTTGTGTATGGTTTCTCAGCGGCGCGCTGAAACTTGAGTTGGGCGCGATTTGGTCAACGCTCTCCGCCGCAGACTACACAAGGGTGTGGAACACCGACCCCAACGCCCCCGGTTTCTGGCTGAAACAAATCATAGGCGGCGCGTTTATCGCTATCGCGATGACCGGCCTCGATCAAGAGATGATGCAGAAGAACATCAGCGTGCCGAACTTACGTGATGCGCAAAAGAATATGTTCCTGTTCAGCGTCGTTCTGGTGGGGGTCAATTTGTTGTTCTTGCTGTTGGGCGGCTTGTTGTACCTGTTCGCGACGGCGAACGGCATCGCTGCCATCGGTGATCAAATTTTCCCGACCGTGGTGATGCAGCATTTTCCGCATTGGGTGCAGATTATTTTCTTTATCGCACTCATCTCCGCGCTCTTCCCAAGTGCTGATGGTGCCTTAACCGCACTCACCTCTTCGTTTTGCATCGACATACTGGGTATTCGCAAACAAGAGCTCACCGAAGCGCGGCAAAAACGCATCCGCCAGACGACACACCTCACATTTGCGCTGCTGTTCTTTGTGATTGTGATGGTGTTCCGTTGGCTAGATGACCGCTCGATCATCGACACGATCTTGAAGATCGCCGGCTACACCTACGGCCCGCTGCTCGGACTGTTCGTGTTTGGCATGACGACCCGGCGGGTGCTGAAAAAGCCGGGCGGCATCGTGTTTGCTGCGGTCGCCGCACCGGTGTCCTGTTACATCCTGCAAACGTTGCTGGCGCGTAACCCGCAGGGTTTTCAGATTGGTATTGAGCTACTCATCCTCAATGGCGCGATCACGTTTGTCCTGTTGTGGTTGGCCTCGGACAATGGTAACGGCGAAGCGAAGTCCAGTTAACCGAATAACCTCTCTCGGGAGGGAGCGTGGCAAAAGCGGAAAACAAAACCAAACCAACCGACGCCAGCGTCGAATCGTACCTCGCCGCAATTGAGAATGAAGCGCGGCGTACCGACTGCGAAACATTGCTCAAGTTAATGAGCAAGGTCAGCAAGGAAAAACCGGTGATGTGGGGACCGTCGATCGTCGGGTTTGGTAGTTATCACTACAAGTACGACAGTGGTCGCGAGGGAGATATGTGTATCACCGGTTTTTCGTCCCGGAAGGCCGAGATCAGCGTTTATCTCACGGCGGATTTCCCAGCGCGAGACAGTCTTTTAGCCAAACTCGGCAAACACAAAATGGCGGTGGCCTGCCTATACATCAAGAAGCTAAGTGACGTCGACATCAAGGTGCTGGAGAAACTGATCGCGGGGTCCTACACCGAGCGCAAGAAACGCAACGTATAAGCTGGCCGGACTAACGAGTTGCGACGGCTCGGCTCGTTAGTCGGCTCTCAGCGGCTTCAAGGCTGTCTTTTACATCTTGCAAAGTGACGGGCTCCAACCTATCGTCCAATTCAACAACGACCAAGTAGCCACGGTCAATGCCGTCCCGGGTGAACGCTTTGGCAAGTGAGAGTTGGTCACTCGTTTGTTGGCGGCCATCCTCGGGACGCCAAGTTTCCATGGCGACCAAACAACCCGCTGACGGTGTGCCCGGATAGAACGACGCACCACGGTAGTAGTTGGAATTGATGGTGGTGCCGTGAATCAACATATCGTCGCGACCCGCTCTCCCGGCCAGAAATGCCTCAGTAAAAGGCACGTATTGACGCCATGTTTCAGGCAAAAACGCTAATTCAAGTACGAGTCCCTACACGCGGTAGGCGGTTAAATGCTACCTCCTTTGGCGTGTAATAGCCGAGCGATTTTCGTGGCCGGTTGTTGTATTTGTTTTGCAAGCGCTTCAATCTGGCTGG
>JBIIYQ010000207.1:0-4092 GCA_044346745.1 Usitatibacteraceae bacterium
CCGCAGATACAATACCTAATCCGCAAGATATAAGGCTCGATATATTCTTGATCAATTCCAAAGCTGATGGTGTTTCGACAGCAGGTTGTGTTGTGTTTTCATGGTGGCATGTTGCTCAAGGCGGCTTTGCAGGAAGTGGCCAAGACTTCACTCGAACTGGACATAACAAAAGTCTACGCTGAAATTGCCGCGCAGGAACAGACGGCCGGTAACGTGCCTCAATAAACACAAGGAAAGACGGGCAGTTGCAGACTCTTTTGGCTGAAACTGCCCGTCTTTCCTTGTGTTTGATCAAATGCCCATGCATTGGCGGGGTAGCACGCCGTAAACGCCGAGGCCGGTGACATAATCTGGCGTCAATTCTTCAACGCACACAATGTCCCAATGCCAGATTGGCCTCTTTCTCCGCAATCCGACGCCGTGACTGCCGCCGGTTTTTCTGCGCTCAGATCATCTTTTCTTCTCGACGAAGATCAGGCCCTCTCGAGTGCGTTGCAAATGGCCCGAGTAGACGAAGCGACGAACGCGCGTATTTCCGAGACAGCAACACAACTCGTCAAGTCGGTCCGAGCCGAGCAAAGATCCAATGCGGGAATGCAGTCATTTTTGACGCAGTACGACCTCGGCTCGCAAGAGGGTGTGTTACTCATGTGTGTCGCCGAGGCGCTGTTGCGCATCCCCGATGCGGCAACAGCGGATAAGTTGATTCGCGACAAATTTGCGCAAGGCGACTGGCAGAAGCACCTGGGTGCGAGTGACTCGTTGTTGGTCAATGCTGGAACCTGGGGAATGATGTTAACCGGCAAGCTCGTGACGGTTTCCCCGAAGGATATGGCAGACATCGGCGGTTGGCTTGGGCGTATGGCCAACACGCTGGGCGAGCCGATTGTTCGTACCGCACTGCGCCAGGGTATGCGCCTGATGGCCGAACAGTTTGTGATGGGGCGTGACATTCAAGAGGCGCTTAAGCGCAGCGTTGCCGGTGAACAGATCAAGTATCGGCATTCCTTCGATATGCTCGGCGAAGCGGCCATGACCGCAGCCGATGCGGAGCGTTACTTTGCGGCTTATCAGGGCGCGATAGAAGTGATCGGTACTTATGTAAAACCGGGCCAGTCGGTGTTTGAGGCGCCTGGAATTTCCGTGAAACTTTCTGCACTTCACCCGCGCTACGACCTTGCCAACCAGTCCCGCGTGTTTCTCGAAATGCTGCCGAAACTCGTGACACTGTCGGAGATGGCTCGCGAGCGTGGCATCGGCCTGACCTTTGACGCCGAGGAAACTGAGCGGCTGGAAATTTCGCTGGCTTTGTTCGAGGCTGTATTCGGAATGCCGCAGTTCGCGGGTTACGAAGGGCTGGGCCTCGCTGTGCAGGCGTACCAGAAGCGGGCACCGCGCGTGATCGACTGGTTGATTGCGCTGTCGGCAAAACACCGACGCCGCATTATGACGCGGCTGGTGAAGGGGGCGTACTGGGATACTGAAATCAAACGCGCCCAAATGCAGGGGTTGTCCGGTTACCCGGTTTTCACGAGAAAGGTGAATACGGACGTCTCCTACCTTGCATGCGCTGCGAAAATGCTCGCCGCCCCGGACGCATTCTTCTGCCAATTTGCCACGCATAACGCCCACACGGTTGCCACCATTCTCGAACGCGCCAAACTTGCGAAGGGCAGCGAGTTTGAATTTCAGCGTCTTCACGGCATGGGCGTTGAGCTGTACGACGCCGTGCACCGAAACTCAGGCGCGGTCTGTCGGTCCTATGCGCCGGTTGGCACACACGAAGATTTGCTCCCCTATCTGGTGCGGCGTCTGCTGGAGAACGGGGCTAACTCGTCGTTTGTTAATCGTATTGCCGACCCCGAGGTTGCAATCGAAGATGTTGTCGCCGACCCAATCGCCACATGTGAAGCCAATATGCCAAAAGCCAATCCAAAGTTGCCGTTGCCGAGCGATCTTTACCAAGCAGCCAGTGTGACGAGAAAGAACTCATCGGGTTTTAGTTTTGCCGATCAGCCGATGTTGGACAAGCTGATGCAAGAGATGGCGCCGACGCTTAGAAAGACCGACTGGGTGTCGCAGCCAATCATTGCGGGTAAGCCGGTTCGCGGCATTGCCGAGCCTGTCACCAGCCCGGTTGACGGGGTGCAAATTGGTGTTTCCGAAGCTGCTGACAACAGCTTGGTCGGGTTGGCGCTCGATTTGGCAAAGCAGTGGCCGGGCCTTCCTGCGTCCGAGCGTGCGTCGATATTGGAAAGGGCGGCAGATCTTCTCGAAGAGCGTAGTGCCTTCTACATGGCGCTCATGGTCCGTGAAGCGGGCAAGACGCTTCCGGATGGACTCGGCGAGGTTCGCGAGGCGGTGGATTTTTGCCGCTATTACGCCCAGCAGTGCCGCACCAACTTTGCCGCACCCGAGGCGCTGACCGGTCCGACGGGAGAATCCAACGAGCTCAGTTTGCATGGCCGTGGTACGTTTGTTTGTATCAGCCCGTGGAACTTTCCGTTGGCGATTTTCTTGGGCCAGATTACCGCCGCCTTCGCAGCGGGCAATGCCGTGATGGCCAAACCAGCGGAGCAGACGCCGATTGTGGCATTTGAAGCAGTGAAGCTTTTGCTGGAAGCCGGAATGCCGCCTGCGGCAATTGCACTGTTACCTGGTAAGGGGGAAACCGTCGGCGCGGCGTTAGTCAGCGATGTTCGTGTCGATGGCATTGCCTTTACCGGCGGTACCAGCACGGCTCGTTTGATCAATCAAGCGTTAGCAAAACGTGAGGGTGCAATCATTCCCTTCATCGCTGAGACGGGCGGGCTGAACGTAATGATTGCAGATTCGTCGGCACTCCCCGAGCAAGTGGTTAACGACGTTATTGCGTCTAGCTTCAATAGTGCCGGGCAACGCTGTTCGGCGCTGCGTGTGTTGTGTGTACAGCGCGACATTGCCGGACGTATAAATGAGCTGCTCAACGGTGCGATGCAGGAACTACGCGTTGGCGACCCGGCAGTACTCAACACCGACATCGGCCCCGTCATTGATCGTGATGCATTTGAGATGCTAGTGCGGCATCGCGAGTACTTGACGCGGAATTTCTCTCAGGTTGGACAGGTGCGGCTGCCAAGTGACATTCCGAAAGGGCACTTCTTCGCGCCTTGTGCGTTTGTCATCCCCACGCTCGATACATTGAAGGCTGAAGTTTTTGGTCCGATCTTGCATATTGTTGAATTCGAGGCAGACAAGTTGTTTGACCTTGTTGAGGAGATCAATCGATCCGGATATGGACTAACGCTTGGAGTACACTCGCGAATCGAAGAGACGGTGCGGGAAATCCGTCGGCGAGCAAAGGTTGGCAATATCTACGTCAACAGAAATCAAATTGGTGCGGTAGTCGGCGTGCAACCTTTCGGTGGTGAGGGGATGTCGGGTACGGGCCCGAAAGCCGGTGGACCGCACTATTTGTTCCGATTTGCGAGCGAACGGACCTTCACGGTCAACACAGCAGCTGCGGGCGGTAACGCGGCATTGATTGCGGCGTCGGAGTGAAAACGCGCTGTTAGCGTCGTGTCATATCTAGAAGCTAGATTGGTCTAATGAAAAATAGCTTCCCCTGTCCGCGTTTCGCTAGATACAAATTTTGGGCCCTGGCGGCGTTACTCAGTCTGTCTGCGGGGTGCGCGAACAAGCCAGCACAGCCCCTGAACACTAGACCAGATCATGTCGCAGCCTTTTCTGCGGCACAGCTGGGTGAGCCGCATCCGCTTGAATGGCAGCCTTGGGTGTTTTCAAGGTTCAACCGCCGCACGGACTATCGAGTGATTGAGATGGATGGCGGACGTGTCTTGCGGGCGCAAGCGGAGAAGTCAGCGTCCGGTCTCTTGCAGGAAGTCAGTATCGATCCGCGTACCCAGAACCATATCCACTGGCGCTGGAACGTTCCGCAATTGCTGCCAAACGCCGACCTCAACCGTAAAGGAAGCGACGATTCCCCCGTGCGTGTTATTGTCAGCTTTGACGGAGATTTGCAGAAGCTAGACGTCGAAGATCGGGCGATGGCAGGGATGGTCAAAATGGTCAGCGGACGTGACATGCCTTACG
>JBIIYQ010000208.1:0-4070 GCA_044346745.1 Usitatibacteraceae bacterium
TTAGCGGAGTTTGGGGTTCAGCGCGTCGCGCAACCAGTCGCCGATGATGTTGATCGACAAGACCAGAATCACCAACATGATGCCGGGGAAGACCGTGATCCACCATTCGCCGGAGAACAAGAAGTCGTTACCGATACGAATCAATGTGCCGAGTGAAGGCTGGGTCGGTGGCACACCGACGCCCAGGAACGAGAGTGTGGCTTCAGTGATGATCGCGGCACCAACGTGTAGTGTGGCCAATACAAACACCGGCCCCATGACGTTAGGTAATACGTGCGAGAACATGATCGCCAGTGGTTTACGTCCAATCACGCGCGCCGCTTGAACGTATTCTTTGTTGCGCTCAACCAGTGTGGAGCCGCGCACCGTACGAGCGTATTGCACCCAGCCAGACGCCGCAATGGCAAAGATCAACACATAGACGGCGACTTCGTCGTGACCGTCTTTGCCGATCACCACGCGCGCGACACCATCAATCAACAAAGCGATCAGAATCGCCGGGAACGAGAGCTGCACATCTGCCACACGCATGATGAACGAATCTAGTGCGCCACCAACGTAGCCAGAGATCAGTCCCAACGTAATGCCGATCACCATTGATAACGCGACCGCGCAGATGCCGACCGTGAGCGAAACCCGTGAGCCGTACATGATCGTCGATAAGACATCACGACCCTGATCATCCGTGCCCAAGAAAAACTGACCCTTGCCTGCAGCTGTCCATGCAGGTGGGGTAAAAGCATCCAGTAGATTCAGCGTCTTTAAGTCGAACGGATTGTGCGGCGCGAGGATAGGGGCAAACACCGCGCCAAGAATGCAAATCAGCGACAAAATGGCCGCGACGATAACCAGCGGGTGACGCTTGAAGCTGTACCAAAGGTCGCTATCAAAAATACGCTTGAGTGTGTCGTTCATTTTAATGTCCTCCCGATCCGGATCGCTCGACACGTAGCCTCGGATCAACTGCGAAATACAGCAGGTCAACCACGAGGTTGACCACCACAAAAATGAAACCGATGAGACAAAGGTAGGCGGCCATTACGGGGATGTCCGCAAACTGGACGGCCTGGATAAACAACAGACCCATACCCGGCCACTGGAACACGGTCTCAGTGATGATTGCGAAAGCAATGATGGCGCCCAGCTGCAAGCCGGTAATGGTAATGACCGGAACAAGGGTGTTCTTGAGCGCGTGGCCAAAGTGCACTGCGTTGTTTGTGAGCCCGCGAGCGCGCGCAAACTTGATGTAGTCGGTGCGCAGCACCTCCAACATTTCCGCGCGCACCAACCGCATGATGAGGGTGATCGGATAAAAGCCGAGCGTAATCGCCGGAAGGATGATAGCCTTGAGACCTTCGGTGGTGAGAAAGCCGGTCGTCCAAAACCCGATGGCGGTTGTTTCCCCGCGACCAAACGACGGCAGCCAGCCAAGCCATACCGCAAAGATAAGGATGAGGAAGATACCGATCAGAAAGTTGGGCAGTGATACGCCCACCAACGAGCCGGTGAGCAATACTTTTGATGTCCACTTGTCGCGCTTGAGCGCGGTATAAACCCCCATCGGGATACCAACCAACAAACCGAATACGGCGGCGGTCATGGCGAGCTCAAGCGTGGCCGGTAACCTTTCAACTAGCAGTTGTGATACCGGTCGACCAAGTCTTAGTGAAATACCGAAGTTGCCCTGCACCGCATTGCCGAGAAACGTCCCGAACTGCACATAAAAAGGTTGGTCAAGGCCGAGGGATTTACGCACTTCATCGCGGTCAGCTTGTGTGGCTTCGGGCGGCAACATCAACGACACCGGGTCCCCAACAAAGTTAAACAACGAGAAGGCAATAAAGCCAACCGTCAACATGACCAGAACACTCTGGAGTAAGCGTTGAATAATGAATGCGAGCATGAAGGTTCCTGAAACTACTTGACGTTAAATCGGAAAAAATACGGGACCGCGTTGGGCGGAAGGACTGCAGTCACATTGGAGCGCATTGCCCATGGAATGATCGGGCGGTGCAGCGTGACAATTGACGTCTCGCGATTGATGAGAGTCAGCGCTTCACCAATCAACGCGTCTCGTTTTTTGAGATCGGTTTCCACCTTAAAGCGGTCGATCAGGCTGTCGAGTGTTTTATTTGAGTAACGTCCGAAGTTGTTGTCGCCGCCGCTAGCATTGGGGACTTGGGTGCGCAGCAGGCTTTGCAGGGTGTAGAGCGCGTCGGAGGTTGGTGTGGTCCAGCTCAGCAGATAGAAGCTGGTATCAAACTTTTGCAATTTGGGAAACAACGTGCCGGTTGGCATGACGCTTGGCGTAGCGTTGATGCCGACACGCGCCAACATGGGGGCAATCGCTTGGCAGATATCGGGTGCAGGTTTGTTGTCGCCACAATCGAGCGTGACGGAGAACCCATTGGGATAACCCGCCTCCACAAGTAATTTTTTGGCGCGTTCCGGATCGTACGGCAGACGTTTATCCGCGTCTTTGAAGAAGCCTTGGTCGCCGGGGGTGATGATGGTGCCGGTCAAGACTGCCAAGTTGCGCATGACCTTGGTTCGGATCGCGTCGGCGTCAATGGCATGCGCCACTGCCTGACGTACACGCAGGTCTTTCCACGGATTCTTGCCTTTGACATTAGAATAAAGCAGTTCATCGCGATGTTGGTCAAAGGCTAAAAACTGCACACGTGCTTCCTGTCCCTCGGTGACCTTGACCCCCGGACTGGAGCGCATGCGCGGAACATCTTGTGGTTGCGGATCGTTGACGAACTGAATTTCGTTGGAGATCAATGCGGCGATACGAGTTGGGCTCGACTTAATCGGACGCAGCGTCACTTCGGTGACGTTGCCACGTTCGGGGCTGGCTTTGTTCCACCATTCGGGGTGCGCCACCAGCACGGTGCGCACATCAGGCTGACGGTCTTTCACCATAAACGGCCCGGTTCCATTGGCGTTGCGCGATGCGAACGTGTCTTCGGCGTCTTTGTAGTTTTGTGGTGTTTCAGCCTTATTCTTGACCGCCCAAGCCCGGCTCATGATGCGCAGTTGGGTCAAGTGGTTGGGTAGCACAGGATTGGGTTCGCGCATTGCAAAATCGACGGTGAGGTCGTCCACCCTGCGGGCGGACTCGACACCTTGCACGGAAATCTTTAGTTGGGATAACGGGTGCACAGCGCGTTGCACAGAGAACACCACGTCATCCGCAGTCAAAGTGCTGCCATCATGAAATTTGACGTTTGGACGTAACTTAAAGCGCCAGGTATATGCATCGGGTTGTGTCCAACTTGTCGCCAACCACGGGACGAGTTTGAAATCCTTGTCGCGCCCAACCAAACCTTCATAGACATTCGACAGCAACCGATTAGTCACGGCGAGGTTGGCCGCGTGGGGGTCGAGTGTTTGCGGCTCGTCTTGTGTGCCGTAGGCAATGGATTTCGCCTTCGTGGTCGGTGAGGACAATACGCAAGTGGCAAGCAAGACGGCGGCAACAAAAATGAAGGGTCGATTCATGGGCTCAAACAAGTTCCAACCTGCGCCCGCATTGCGCTTACAGCGCGGGAGCAAGATTCTGTCGTTTAGTGAAACAACGCCCGCTGGAGTTGCAGCGGGCGGCGGAAATTATAGGGCTTCAGGCAGAGAACGGCCGGGTGCAGCTAGTTAACGTTCACCCACTTCGTCCACATCTGGTTGTTCGGATGGTGGACGGCGGTAATGTTCTTGCGTGTCGCCCAAGGAATGACCTGATGGTGCAGCGGAATGTGGCCAACATCGGCTTGATGCAGTATCAGTGCCTCACGCGTCAAGGTAGTGCGTTTGGTCACGTCAAGCTCGGTCTTCAGCGCAACGATGGCGGCATCCACTTTTGTATTTGAATATCCGGCGTAGTTTTGTTCACCGTCACCAGTCGTATTCTTGGTGTGGATGATCGATTGCAACGTGTACAAGGAGTCAAACGTTGGCACGCCCCAGCCGTAGAGATAAAAGCTGGTATCGCTATTCTGGATCTTCGGGAAGTAGGTAGCACGCGGCATCGAGTTCAGCTTGATCTTGATATCGATCTTGGACAGCATGCCGGC
>JBIIYQ010000008.1:0-42533 GCA_044346745.1 Usitatibacteraceae bacterium
TCAAGAATGTCGCGCCCTTGGGTAGCGTCGCACTAAACGAAGGCAGGCTTGTCTCTTGGTCGTTCAAGTCTTCGGGGTCAAGTGCAACGCCATCGGGCATCACAAAGGTTTGCATCACTTGGACGGTCGCCACTTTGCCGTCGATCGAGACCATCCACTCGCGCTCAATTGCGCTCACCTCTTCGGCACCGCATCCGTCTCCGATGTACAAGCTGCCGGGCGATGCGTAGTCGGCGAATGCTGCGGTGTCATCGGCGACATCCAGCATCGCGCTACTACCAGCATCCGTCGCAGCATCAAGTTCATCGGCCAGCACGAACATGCGGTCGCGCTCAACCCACGCCGGGGCGGTGGTTTGTGCTTCGCTATCGCGTGAAACCGCCAGCGTGACGCCGATTGACAACGCGCTGAATGCCACGCCAGAGGCAACTGCATACGCCGCCAGCTTCAAAAAGTCCTGCGCCACAAACTGCGGCTTGGCGGCGGCGGTTTGGGCAGATGTTGTTGAAAGTTGCGACTTAATCCATTTGATGCGCATATCAGTCTCCTCAGGCTGGGGGTGGGTGGTGGTGCCGTGCTGGAGATGATTTAGCGGGTCAATTTCGGCGGCATTCAGATCGAATTGCGGCGGCGACATCGCGCAAATGTGGCGACTTTGTGGCAAGTCGGCTGACCGCCGTGAAATGGTGTTTTCTGCCTTAAGCGGTGGGGTATATTGATTCGACTGACCACACGTTCAACACCATCATCCAACTCATCGCAATCTGACGCGCAATGCAAAAACGTATCGCTATCGTTGAAGACGACAACACTATCCGCGCCAACTATTCCGACGCACTCAAACGCCACGGCTATGACGTGACGGGCCATGCCGACCGCGCATCCGCTATGACAGCCTTTCGATTGGCGCTGCCTGATTTGGCCATCATCGACATCGGGCTGGGTGATGAAATCGACGGCGGCTTTACGTTGTGCCGCGACTTGCGAGCACAGTCAAACAGTCTGCCAATCATTTTCCTGTCAGCGCGCGACAGTGATTTCGATGTGGTGTCGGGCTTACGCCTTGGCGCGGACGATTACGTCACCAAAGATGTTTCCATGCCGCATCTCACCGCACGTATCGCGGCACTGTTTCGTCGGCTCGATGCGCAACGTGCACCGGCTCGCGCTGAGGACGTGTTGCATCGCGGCGAATTGGTGTTGGACATCAACCGACTTTCGATCAGCTGGAAACAACAGGAAGTGATACTCACGGTAACCGAGTTTTGGATGATCCACGCATTGATCAAGTTTGTTGGCCATGTGAAGAATCGTGATCAGCTGATGCGTGAAGCCGAGCTTACGGTCGATGACAACACAATCACTTCACACATGAAGCGTATCCGCAAAAAATTCGAAGTTGTCGACAATAAATTTGATGCCATCGAGACGGTGTATGGCATGGGTTATCGCTGGCGTGCGTAGAGGCCGGCCGGCGATGGACGGGCGGGCTGCGTGAGCAGCGTTCCGTTTAAGAACAGCGTACGCGCCAAGTTTGTCGGCGTCTCGTTGTTGCTGCTGCTCATTCCACTGTCCGGGTATGTGTTTGTTCGCGAACTCGCGACCTACCTGCGGCTGGGTCACGAGCAAGTGACCGTTGCCACCGCCAAACTCGTGGCGGCCTCACTTTCCGACCGCCCCGGGTTGCAACTGCGCCGCCGGCCGCCGCTAATTGAACCCGCAGAAATGAGCCCCGAGGTGACACAGACCCCGCAAGCCGACCCGGAACGTGATCGTGTGCTGGCGCTGTTTGGCGCGAGTGACGCGAGTATTGCCGCCAGCCTAGGTGCACGTTATGTACCGGATGTGGCAGTCGAAAGGATTCTTAACCAAGGGGTTGCGCGAGACGCACGTGTTTGGGTAATTGATGCGAATGGAAACGTGCGAGGTTTGGCCGGTGCGATTTATGCCGCTCCGCCGCAAAGTACGTTTGAATCGGCCGTCGCTGGTGCCATCGCGTGGCTGATGATGGGCAAGATGGACACATCGGCAACCGATGTGATCGACTCACGTGACGCCGTGCTGTCGCAGTCGGAGCGCGCACTGGTCGGCCAGGAGAACGTCGAATGGCGGACACAGCGCGACGACCGATTCGGCGTGTTGAGCGCCGCGACACCCGTATGGCAGGGTGACAATATCGTTGCTGCCGTCGTTGTAGAACAAAGTGACACCAGCCAACGCCTGCTGGCCCGCAGAGCGGCGCAATCGGTTATCGTCGTCAGTGTGGTGATCTTTGTTGTCGCCTTTAGTGCGCTCCTTTGGTTCTCCTATTCATTGGTACGCCGCATCTCCCGCCTTCAGCAAAACGCCAATGCCGCGGTTGATGCCCAGGGAAGAGCGTCAGGCGTGATTCGCCAAGCGGGCGGGCGTGACGAAATTAGCGCGCTGTCGGAAACACTTGCAGCGATGGTGGCACGGCAGGCAGCCTACAACGAGTATCTGGAGAAACTTGCCTCTCGTCTTTCGCACGAACTGCGCACACCCGTGGCCGTGGTGCGCTCGTCATTGGACAATCTGCGGGCGGCGAACACCTCACCCGGAGAACTCAAGTATCTGGATCGCGCCGATGAAGGTGTATTGCGTTTGTCGAAACTGATATCGAGAATGGCCGAGGCAACACAGCTGGAACGGATGTTGCAACGCGCCGATATTGAGCGCTTCGATCTCTGTAAGGTCGTCGAGGGCTGCGTCGATGGTTACCGGCTCGCCTTCGCCCCACAAAAAATCGAACTTACGCGACCAGACGACGCATGCTTAATGTCTGGCGTGCCGGATGCCATTGCACAGATGCTCGACAAGTTGATGCAGAATGCGGTGGATTTTGCGGCGGAGGGGTCGACGATTCGGGTCCAGATCGCACACGCGGCAGGCAACGTGATACTGACGGTCGCCAACACCGGCCCGCTGTTGCCGGCAGATACTTCCGCGCTATTCGATTCAATGATTTCGATACGCGAAGACTCTCAGGCTGGTGAGCACCTCGGGCTAGGCTTACACATTGCGCGCTTGATCGCCGAGTTTCACGCAGGCAGGATCAGTGCCGAGAATCTTCCAGACGGCAGCGGCGTGGCGATCGAAATCGCAATGCCACTGGTCCCGCAAGAAAAGGTAAAGCGCAGTTAAACGTTGAAGCGGAAGTGCATCACGTCACCGTCTTTGACGATGTACTCTTTGCCTTCGAGGCGCATCTTGCCTGCTTCTTTACACTTGGCTTCACCGCCGAGCGTAACGAAGTCATTAAAGGCAATGACCTCCGCACGTATGAAGCCTTTTTCAAAATCGGTGTGGATCACCCCGGCTGCCTGCGGTGCCGTTGAGCCTTTGTGTACGGTCCATGCCCGCACTTCTTTCACGCCCGCCGTGAAGTAGGTTTCCAGCCCCAGGAGCGTGTATGCGGCACGAATCATCCGCGCCAGCCCCGGCTCTTTCATTCCGATATCTTCCAAGAAAACTTGTTTGTCTGCTTCGTCCATCTCGGCGATTTCGGCTTCAATCTTCGCGCAGATCGCAACCACCGGTGCACCCTCCTTTGCAGCGTGCTCTTTGACGCGATCGAGCAGGGGATTGTTATCAAATCCCCCTTCGATGACATTGGCGACATACAAAACGGGTTTGGCGGTAAGTAGCGACAATTGTTTGATCAATGCCAGCTCATCGGCGTCATACCCCATCGCACGTACCGGAATCGCTTCATTCAGCTTTTTCATCATGGGCTCAAGAATGGCGACCATCTTGATTGCCTCTTTATCCCCGGCGCGGGAGTTTTTCTGTGCCTTGTGTAAAGCTTTTTCAACCGACTGCATGTCTGCCAGCGCGAGCTCGGTGTCGATCACGGCGATGTCGGACAACGGATCGACCTTGCCAGCAACGTGGATCACATTCGGATCATCAAAGCAGCGTACGACATGCGAGATTGCATCGGTCTCACGGATGTTGGCGAGGAACTGGTTCCCTAAACCTTCGCCCTTTGATGCGCCGGCGACCAAACCTGCGATATCGACAAACTCAACAATTGCCGGAACGACACGTTCAGGCTTCACGATTGTAGCGAGTTGGTCCTGGCGCGGATCAGGCACTTCGACGATGCCGATGTTGGGCTCGATGGTGCAAAACGGATAGTTTTCCGCCGCGATACCTGCTTTAGTGAGCGCGTTGAACGTGGTCGATTTGCCGACGTTTGGGAGTCCTACGATGCCGCATTTCATATTGGTGCCTGTTTGGTGTGTGGTGTGCCGGGTGAGAACGTGAGGATGCGAAAAGGTAAGGAAATTCGTGCGCTCTACGGTTGTACCTCACCTCCTCACTTCACTCACCTCCTCACTTATTTGGTTTGGTATGAAGTCGCAACATCGCGGCCTCCATATCGCCCTTTGCGATCGCCAACCAACATTCTAACGAACGCGTGATGACATCATCGATCGCTCGTTGGTCTTCCGCCCCTGGACGATGCAATACGTAGTCGACCACTTCAGGACGGTCCATCGCGCCGCCCAACTTGCCGGAGAGCTCCCGAGGATGGCCAATGCCCAAACGCAGCCGCCAGAAATCTTTGGTCCCGAGGTGGTTCACGATATCTTTGATACCGTTGCTACCGGCCGCGCCACCAACCTTCATCTTGACGCCGCCCGCTGGCAAATCCATTTCGTCGTGCGCCACCAAAATTTCAGCCGGGGTCATTTGGTAGAACTTGGCCAGCGCGCCAACGGCCTGGCCGGATCGATTCATAAACGTCGTCGGCTTTAGCAACCAAACACCAGACGCTTTCGCTACCTCGCCATGAAACTTTGATTCTTTTTGAAAACTCGCCCCTAACTCACGTGCGAGTGCATCAACAAACCAGAAGCCGGCGTTGTGTCGTGTGTTTTCGTATTCCCGGCCGGGATTACCGAGGCCGACAACAAGTTTGATGGGCAGATTGGACATATGACGGGTTAAGACTCGCAAGAAAAAATGCCCGCCAGATGCGGCGGGCATTTCAGTGTGATGCGCGACTAAGGCTTTATTATTTTTTGGCCTTGTCGTCTTTCTTGGGAGCCTCCTCCTCTTTAGCCTTCTGGTTGGCAGCCGGTACATCGGCTGCCGACACTGCTGCTGCTGCCTCATCCGACGCCACTGCGCGCGGGATGATGATGGTGGCAACAGACTGATCATCTTTGCGGTTCAATGCCACCGATTCTACGCCAGCTGGCAACTTCAAGTTTGACAAGTGGATCGAGTGACCGGATGCGAGGTCCTTCAAATCAACTTCGATGAACTCTGGCAGATCTTTTGCCAAACACGCAATGTCGAGCTCATTGATGATGTGCGACACGATACCGCCGGAAAGTTTTACGCCTGGCGCGATGTCCGCATTGATGAAGTGCAAAGGCACCTTCATGTGAATTTTCTTGGTCGGGTCAATCCGCTGGAAGTCAACGTGCAACACGTTTTGTTTCCATGCGTGCATTTGCACGTCACGCAGCAGAACTTGTTCCGACTTGCCATCCAATTCAATATCAAGAACGGACGCGTGAAACGCCTCAAGACGAAGCTTGTGATAGATCTCGTTGTGGTCGAGCTCAATCACGGTTGCGTCTTTGCCGGCGCCATAGATGATGCCCGGGACTTTGTCCGCGCGACGCAGGCGGCGGCTCGCACCCGTGCCCTGTACGCTACGCGTAGTTGCTTTAAAAGCGATTTTCATAGTGTTACTCCAAGTTAAAAACCATTCGCGACCAAATGGTTTGTTGCAAAAGCGCCGAAGGAGTCCCTACTGTGGCAGGGAACCAACGACGCACTACCTACTACTTACTCGCTGAACAGAGAGCTCACCGAGCCCCCTTCTGCGATCCTACGGATGGTTTCGGCGATCAACTCCGCCGTACCAATTTGTCGAATCTTTTGGCAAGCTACTGCGGTCGGCTTCAACGGAATGGTATCAGTGACAACCAACTCATCGATCACCGAACTTTCCAAGCGCTCAATCGCCGGCCCTGACAATACCGGGTGCGTACAATAGGCTACTACCTTTGCCGCACCCCGTTCCTTCAGCGCTTTCGCCGCCTCAGTCAACGTCCCTGCCGTATCGACAATGTCATCCATGATGAGGCAGGTATGACCCTCTACATCACCGATGATATTCATGACCATCGACACATTGGCCCTCGGCCGGCGTTTATCGATGATCGCCAACTCACAATCCAACTGCTTGGCAATCGCCCTTGCACGTACCACGCCACCCACATCAGGTGACACAACAATCAAATCCGGGTAGTCGTGTTTCCACACGTCCCCCAGCAAAATCGGCGTGGCATAAATGTTATCCACCGGGATATCAAAAAACCCCTGGATTTGGTCCGCATGCAAATCCATCGTCAGCACGCGATCCACACCAGCGCCAATCAACATATTGGCCACCACTTTTGCAGAAATCGCCACTCGTGCTGAACGCGGGCGGCGATCCTGACGCGCATAACCAAAATAAGGAATTACCGCAGTGATTCTTGCCGCACTTGATCGCTTGAGAGCATCCGCCATGACCATGATTTCCATCAGGTGGTCGTTGGTCGGCGCACAGGTTGACTGCAAAATGAACGCATCCTTACCGCGCACATTCTCCAGAATCTCCACCATCACTTCGCCATCGCTGAACTGGGAGACTTTCGCCCGACCCAGTTGTGTTCCGAGCAATCTCGCCGTTTCTTTGGCGAGCCTCGGGTTCGCATTCCCAGCGAACACACTCAAATTATCAAATGTCATGCCATCGCCTCTTGTAGTACTTAGTTCTCACAGTTGGAACAAGTCACCACACAAGCTGCTGCCGAGTGAACGATTTAGTCACAGGACAACAACATGTTGTTGCTGGCTGGGGAGGTAGGGATCGAACCTACGAATGCCGGAATCAAAATCCGGTGCCTTACCACTTGGCGACTCCCCAATTTTTCGCCCCGGCGCGACAACGATGCGCTGGAGGCTCGCTAGATGTGCGGATGCTGATCCAAACCCCTAGCAACAAAACCGGTGATTTTCGGCGAAAGATGCTGAAAGGCTTCACGCGCGTCAACTTCGGACTCAAAAGCAGCAAATAAACTTGCCCCAGATCCTGTCATCCGCGCACCAAAAATTGATTTTGCGGAAGCCGCAGACAGCAACGCTAAACTAGACGCAACCTCTGGAAACGCTTTCAAAACAACAGGTTGCAAATCATTGTGGTAATTTGCCAAACCGGTCGCCGAAAAGTTCGATATTTTGACGGTAGGCGTCTTTCTTGTCAAATCTGGGCGTGTGAACACAAACGGGGTCGGAACATGGACTTTTGGCGTAACAACCACATACCACCACGGCGGAATTACGACCGGCGTCAGCCGTTCACCAACACCTTCGGCAAAAGCCGACCTCCCTTGGACAAAAAACGGCACGTCGGCTCCAAGCGTCAGCCCAATTTCCTGCAACTGTGTCGGCGACAGGCCGAGCTGCCATAACTGATTCAGCGCAATCAGTACCGACGCCGCGTCCGAGCTTCCGCCGCCCAGCCCCGCGCCCATCGGCGTACGCTTTAGCACCGAGATGTCGGCGCCAAGCGGTGAACCAGTGGCAGCCTTTAACGCGACGGCGGCACGGATGGCAAGATCACTTTCGGCAGGTACGCCGGCAACATCATTGCGCCGCCGAATATCGCCATCATTTCTGACATCTATTTCAAGACTATCGCCGTAGTCGACCAGTGTGAATACTGATTGCAGCAAGTGGTACCCGTCGGGCCGGCGGCCGACGACGTGGAGGAACAAATTCAGCTTGGCAGGCGCAAAGAACTTCATGTCGGCATTGTCCGGCGATGCTCTCTTTTTTGGGTGATCAAAGGGGTCTGAACTGGTCAACAAAGAGACGGACCGTGGTTTCCCCCTCGGTTGCCGTCATACGTGTTGCGTAACGTCCGCCGACAATACCATCCACCGCCCGTACAGACTCAGTCCGTACCGTCCAGCGTGCCAATCGATCACCTGTGGCCGACGAAATGTTGGACGCCACAGAAACGTCCAAACCCTGCACCCAGCGGGCAAGCAAGGCGGTGTCAATCGGCGTGCCGAGTAGTGACTGGGTTAACGCACCTACCGTCGGTGCGTACTCCGTTTGGTCACCGCGCGCCAAGCTCGCACCCTCCGCAGAAGCGGACACCTGCGCGAGCTGAGAGCCAAAAGGTGAAAAAAAATTGATCGTTTCTTTGTTGGCGTCACGCGTCCACTCAATGCGAACAGAGTCTAGGCGGTCGCCAACCCGGATGCTTAACCTGCCGGCAAGCGCGAACCGTTCAATGAATACCTGCGGAATAGTCAGTGCCGGGGGTACCTCCGGCGTTGTGACCGGCGGTGAAACCGCGCAACCGGTCATGAATGACGCGATTGCCGCCGCCGCGAATCGGCGCTGAAGGCCGATCGTGAAACACGCCAAAATCATTTCTTGAATCGTTCTATTACCGCAATCAATGTTGCATTGCCGGGGTTTTCCAGCAGCGCACGCTGCCACACCTGCTGCGCCTCATCCTTCTTGCCGCTCACCCACAGGACTTCGCCGAGATGTGAAGCAATCTCCGGGTCGGGGCGCATACGATACGCCCGGGTCAACGTCGCCAGAGCCTCGTCAACTTGTTGCATTCGATACTGTACCCAGCCGAGACTATCCAGAATGAACGCGTCCTCCGGCGCGAGTGCGACTGCCTTGCGGATGAGATCCATGGCCTCCGGCAATCGAATGCTGCGCTCGGCAAATGCATAACCCAACGCGTTGTAGGCGTGAGCATGGTCTGGCTTCACATTGATGACGGTGCGAAGATCACGCTCCATGTCTTCAACTCGGTTTAGGCGATCCGCGACCATGGCACGGTCGTAGCGTAAAGGCACCGATTCAGGCTGCTTCGCCAGGGCAACGCTCAACACTTCATAGGCCTCCTGTAGCGCGCCCGTGTCACGCAGCAGTTGCGCTTCCGCTAGGACCAGTTGCGTTCTTGTTTCTGGCGACTCAAGGTCCCCGTTTTGTGCATCCTGAAGCAGTTTTCTGCCCGCTTCAATCCCGTCGCGTTTTGCCGCGAATCCGGCGGTACGTAGCCTCGCGTTGACAAAGTACTCGCCCTCGCCAACGAGTCGATACCAAGAGGATGCGGCGTCAATATCCTTCTGCCCTTCCGCCGCGAGTCCAAGATTGAAATAAATCGGGTTCTTGTCACGCGGGTCCATATCCAACGTACGCTTGAAGTCGACAATGGCTGCATTCCAATCTTCGATCTGGAGCGATATCAATGCGGATGCATAGACCAGCTCACCGTCCTTTGGCAGTTCCTGCGACGCGCGACGGAACTCTTCCCGGGCGGAAAGTAGCGATTTGGTGCTGACCAACGAGCGCGCGTACGCGACCCTGACCTCGGTGTCACGGGGAAACGTCTTCAGGTGACTTGCCAAATACTGGCTTGCCCGCTCGGCCGCATCGTCATCGTTGGCGGCACGGAGCATCTGCGCCTTTGCGATGACCGCACGCGAAAAATTCGGCTTGCTCCGAATTGCGGCATCGATTGCAACCCGAGCAGCATCCACCCGGCCGGCGGCAAAAGCCGTAATGCCGAGCGCAAACTGCGCCTCGAGAATCGTGCCAAAAGGCAGCGCCAATTCGGCCACTAAATTGGCAACCCGATCACGATCGGTATAACGCCCGAGCAAATAAGGCATTTGCAGAAATAGCGCCGGCGCGAGCGTTTTGTCCTGCAACCACTGGGTCAGTGTTTCTGCCACCTGCTCGATCGGCCCCTGCACGCCGACCAAGGCTCCCAGCGCCTGGCGCGCCGTGTTTGACTCCGGCTCAAGCGTGATCCACAACAACAGGGCTTCGCGCGCTTCAGCCGTCTGTCTCGACTGAAAGGCAATCTCCGCGGCTCGTCGCGCAATTCGCGGATCACTCGTTTTTTGCGCGAGGTCCAACATGCCGCGAGTGGCCACAACCGGCCGTCCGCGTTGACCAGCAATCTCTGAAAGCAAGTATTGATACAACAGCTGCTCAGTCGAAAGCGCCGGCGTCGCACTACCTCCAACTGGGGCCATTACCACAGGGCTGCCTACGGTCTTTTTTGCATGCATGCTCTCGTTCGTCTGCGGTTTCGACCTTGACTCAGTCGCCTCCGCAGACCATACCGGCACCTCCTGCGCAGCGAGAATACCCAGAACGTGGATGCAAGATAGGAAGTAGTTCATGCAGATTACATTCGAAGTGATTGAGTGGGTGTTTGACCTAGCGTACACTCATCATAGCGAATTCGCAGACGTACGTCACAACTGTGCTTCTGGCTTCAACAGCGGTACGACATAACGTGAGTCAGTCCGACGAAACCAATCATTGATAAGACATGCCTGAGCTGCCAGAAGTTGAAACCACACGCGTCGGACTGCTGCCAAAACTTGTCGGTCGGCACATCCAACGTGTGGCCGTTCGCGATGCCCGCCTCCGCTGGCCGATACCGGCCAATCTCGGTGCGGCACTCAAGGGTCGGCTTGTACGTAACGTCTTGCGACGGGGAAAATACCTAATCTGGGATGTGGGGTCTGACAAGCAAGGCGGTTTCTTGTTGTGCCATTTGGGCATGTCTGGTTCGATGTTTGCGGTGTCAGCGGGGCTCGCACCGGGTAAACACGACCACGTTGACTTTCTTCTCGACGACGAGTCGGCTATTCGCTTCCACGACCCTCGCCGCTTTGGGGCAATCCTTTGGATCCCCGGCCCAACACCGACACATCCTCTTCTCGACAATCTGGGACCGGAACCATTGGGGCAGGAGTTCAGTGGTGAACATCTGTTCCGGCTCTCCCGTGGCCGATCGATAAGTGTCAAGGAATTCACTATGAACGCGCAAATCGTCGTCGGTGTCGGTAACATCTATGCGTCTGAATCGCTTTTCGCCGCCGGAATAAGACCTACCATCGCCGCAGGCAGGATTTCGAGGAGTCGCTACGACGCACTCGCTGGATCGATACGTCAAACACTATCCAACGCAATTTCGGCAGGTGGATCCAGCCTGCGCGATTATGTACAAGCCGATGGCCAGTTTGGATACTTCCAGCTAAAGGCGATGGTCTATGGTCGCGGGGGCAAGGACTGCCGCCGTTGCGAGGCCACCATCCGCGTAATCCGACAAGGACAGCGCAGTACGTTCTACTGCCCGCGCTGTCAGACATAATCTTCGGACGCGCCGGGCCACTTCCGCGTCCCTCTCATTATCTGATGCCGCCACCGCCGCTACGACCAATCTAAATGCCTCCTAGAAACGCTCTTACCGCCCGGCTTGCCGACCTTCAGTCTTGGCGTTATGGCATGACTACGCAGATTGTACGTATTGCCGACTTTATGCGCGCTCATGGGTACAGCAACGCGGACACCGAAGCGACATTCGACCGACTCACGGTCAAGGCAAACGCAGTGCGCGTCAACATCATCTTCATCGCGGAAGCTGGGCGCGGCAAGTCGGAACTCGTTAACGCGCTGTTTTTCTCCGACCTTGGCCGACGTTTGCCACCCTCGAGTGCGGGACATGCCACCCGCTGCATCACAGAGTTGCGATTTGATCAAGCCGAGGCACCACACCTGCGGGTGTTACCCATCGAGTCCCGCGAAGCAGCGCGACGGTTTGGGGACCTGTATGCAGACAGATCGGAATGGCTGACCATCCCCTTAATGATCGATGACCACGCATCGGTAAACGTGGCTTTTAGCAGGCTCACGGAGACCCGTCACGCCACCATCGCCGAATCGGTCGCCTGGGGACTTCGCAGTGATTTAGTCACCAATCCTCGGCGCGACAACGACGGTGTCGAGGTTCCCAGGTGGCGATATGCCATTGTCAACTACCCCCACCCGATCTTGGACGCAGGCCTTGTTGTGATTGATACGCCAGGTGTCTCGGTGCTGACGGCAGAGCCTGAATTTAGACGAGAGACCATCTCGGCAGCGGATGCAGTGATTGTCGTGTTAGACGCAGTCGAAGGTATCACCAAACCTGAGCTCGCGATCTGGAAGGAAAAACTTGGCGGATCGCGGAATTTTCGAGAACGAGAAAAAGACGAATCCAACCAGGCGCGAATTGTGGTCATCAACAAGATTGATCGGCTGCTACCGGATGGCGAGGTCGACGCAAGGCAAGCGGACCGTATGTGGATCTCTGAGATCGACAAACGCGTACAAGACGTCGCGGATCTCTTGCGAATCGACTCGAGCAAAGTCATCCCAGTTTCGGCCGCGCTTGCACTTCAGGGGTTATTGGAAAACAATCAACATGCTTTGCTCAGGAGCAGGCTGTTCCATCTTGAAAGAACGCTTGCCGAACTGCTTCCTGTCGACCGGGAGGCCGCTTTAGGCAAAGATATTCTGAACACACTGTCCGGCATCTTGGAAAGTGTACAGGCGGCTATCGACCAAGCGCGATTTGAAGCGCTCGCCGGACTAAACGATCTGGTAGAGATCCGGAAGAAGAATCAAGCAATTACAATGGCTCTTTCGCGCGAAACACGCGATAAGCGCAGTAGTCTCCACGCGGCACTGGAAGAGTTACGAACAATCATGCCGATTCATGGAAAACTTACCAACGAGCTCGCTGCACTCACAAGTCCTGCACTAGCGAAGCAGGACGCCGCCGACACGGCGAAGCAATTCGGTGTGTCGCCTAGGTCGGACAATCTACAAGACGCGCTTTCCAGCTACTTCGCGCTCTGCCGTCAACGAATTCATGCGATCAATAAAAAAATCGATGAGATTCGAACGGTGTTTGGCAATCTAGGGGAACACCATTTTCGTCAAATTGGCATCGGACACTTCGAAATTCACCCGTTTGCAACCAATCGATTCCACATCGAAATCGAAAAGGCTGAAGAAGCTGCCAAGACCGAGCTGCCCAAAGCCGGCACTTTTCTGAGGCACCGTTCTGGCGCGGTCGCCGAGCAGTTCGAGACTTTGATCGCCGGAAGGATTATGCAATTATTCGATATTGCACACCGCGAATCCACTGCATGGATGCGCGGCGTATTCAGCGGAATCGAGCGTCCTTTGACAGAGCTGAGTAAGCGCCTAGACGATCGGGAAACACTCGTCGCGGCGATACTTTCTGCCGAGTTAGACCTTGCTGAAAAGATTGCCGAAACTCAGGCGGCACTTGATGTCATCAAGTGCAAACACGCCGAGTTGGCTGTGCTCCGCGACAGTTTGGAACGATTTGCCGGGAAACGACGCAAAACCGAATAACCGGCTGAAGCGTTGTGGCGTTATCGAGCCCTAGGCCGCGACCTTTGCCGAGGTCAGCCGAACGAACTTAGCATAGAGGGCATCGCGGCTTTCAATATTCAAATTGTCGTGCGGGATACAGTCAACAGGGCAAACCTCTCGACACTGCGGCGTATCAAAGTGCCCCACACATTCCGTACATTTTCCCGGCTCGATTTCGTAAAATTCGACCCCCTGGTAGATCGCGCCGTTGGGACATTCTGGTTCGCAGACGTCACAGTTGATACATTGATCGGTAATCTTGAGACTCACGTTGCCTTATCGACCTTAATCGTCAGCGCACGCATTGTTAGGGGATGGACGAACTCGCCGACATCTCCGCCGAGAATCGCGATCTCGCGGACGATGGTCGCGGAAATAAACATGTACTTATCGGACGGCGTCAGAAACATCGTCTCAACTCCGGGATTGAGACGACGATTCATCCCCGCCATCTGGAACTCATACTCGAAGTCCGATACCGCGCGCAGTCCGCGCAGGATGACGTTGGCTTCGTGGGTATTGAGAAAATCCGATAACAGGCCGGAGAAGCCCATTACCCTCACGTTGGCGTGTTTGGAAAGAATCTCCCGGGATAGCCCAACGCGCTCTTCGAGACTAAAGAACGGTCGCTTCGCCCGACTGTGCGCGACTGCAACAATGACTTCCCCAAAGAGCTTGGATGCACGCTCGACGAGATCTTCGTGCCCCTTGGTCAGGGGATCAAACGTACCAGGGTAAACAGCGCGAATCATGGACGGGCTTGAAAGTTTGCGGTAAACGTAGCTATGTTAGCCTGCCGAAATTAGTCGGAGCAACCCAAAGTGCACTGCCCCCGCTCTTGATGCTTTTTCCACAACAAAATGGTTATGGATGGCAGTCAACGTATCGGTAGGGTTTGCGGACTCAACATAGACAAGCGCACCCTCAGCTAGATGCGAAGTCAACTGGACTAAAAAGGTGCCAAGCATCGTATCGGCAAAGGGCGGGTCACAGAACACCACATTGAACTTAAGGGAGTTGGTACGCAACCACAGACGCACGTCTCTGTGCACCACTTTGCACTGCCGAGCCCTAAGTTTTTGTGCGTTGTTTGCCAACGACTTCGCCGTTTCGATGTTGGTCTCACACAAAACCACTAGCTGGGCACTACGGGACGCGGCTTCAAAACCGAGCGCACCGCTACCCGCAAAAGCATCTAGGCAGACCCGGTCAACAAGCGACTGTCCAAGCCAGTTGAAGAGTGTCTGCTTTACTCGATCTCCCGTGGGTCGCAGTCCATCTGCGTCGGGAAACGTCAGTAGTCGGCTACCCCATGCGCCGCCGCCGATGCGCACGCTGTTAATGCGACGTCGTTGAGATATGCGGGATCTACTCATATCACAATTTTCGCATGATTAGACTGCCCCAGCACCGCCGCCATCACCTAGAATGTAGGTGTGCCAATCGGCACGTTCTATGCGCCCCATTTTCCGTAAAGGCTTCGCGCTTGTTTTCATCATCTTCAAAGAATGCCGCAACACCGCAGTCCACTGAGCCCTCCCTTGGTTGGCTGGCAAGACTGCGCGGAGGGCTCTCCAAAACACGGGCGGTTCTCAATACAGACGTCTCCGGCCTGTTTGCGCGAAACTCGAATATCGATGAGGCCTTTTTTGAAGACTTGGAAAGTGCGCTGATCACCGCCGACGTTGGTGTCCGCGCAACCTCTCGATTGATCGACAGTCTCAGACGGGCACAGCGTGAAAAGAAAATTGCCGACAGGGCTGCGCTACACGAGGAACTCAACAGCAGCCTAACCGAGCTAATGTCGCCGCTGGAGAAACCGATGGATACGTCCATCGCCAAGCCATTTGTGATCATGATTGCCGGTGTTAACGGCGCGGGCAAAACAAGCACTATTGGCAAGCTCGCGAAATACTTCCAATCACAAGGACAGAGCGTCCTGCTGGCAGCCGGTGACACATTCCGTGCCGCGGCACGCGAGCAGTTGATGACCTGGGGTGCACGCAACAACGTCACTGTCATCGCACAAGAAGGCGGTGATTCAGCGGCGGTGATTTTTGATGCCATTCACTCTGCAAAAGCGCGCGGCATCGACATTGTGTTGGCTGATACCGCCGGCCGGCTACCAACGCAGTTAAACCTCATGGAAGAGATTAAGAAAGTCAAACGGGTGATCTCCAAGGCCGACCCTACGGCGCCGCATGAAACGCTGCTGGTGTTAGACGCAAATACCGGTCAGAACGCACTTTCGCAGACCAAGGCGTTTGATGATGCCCTGCAGCTAACAGGACTGGTCGTGACCAAATTGGACGGCACCGCCAAGGGTGGGATGCTGGCTGCCCTGGCCGCCGAACGGCCGGCACAACCAATACCCGTGCGCTTTATTGGCGTCGGCGAATCCATTGATGATCTAAAGCCGTTTGTCGCCAAACAGTTTGTTGATGCGTTGTTTTAACCGCTAACGCCCCTACCAAGCGCCACCATCGTGATCAATTTTTCCTCCGTTTCGAAGCGTTATGCCAATGGTTATGAAGCGCTGATGGGTGTTTCGCTCACCATCGAAAAAGGCGAGATGGTTGCCGTCACAGGTCATTCCGGCGCAGGAAAATCCACACTGCTGCGCCTCGCCGCCGGTATTGAGTTTGCCTCGACCGGTGGCGTGTTGGTGAATAACCAGAACCTCTCACAGCTGAAAGAAACCAGCATCTCGGTATTGCGGCAGAACCTAGGTTTGGTGTTTCAGGACCACAAACTACTGTTTGATCGGAATGTGTTTGGCAATGCCGCCCTGCCCCTCGAAATTGCCGGGTTTACCCGCGTCGAAACCGGTAAACGTGTTCGCGCCGCCCTCGACAAGGTGGGCCTGCTCAATCGGGAAAAGGCTGACCCGATCTCGCTATCTGGCGGCGAGCAACAACGTTTGTGTATCGCCCGCGCAATCGTCAACCGCCCCTCGATCCTGATTGCCGACGAGCCGACCGGCAATCTTGACCAAGCTTATGCGGCAACGATCATGGACCTTTTCAAAAGTTTTAATCAGGTCGGCGTAACGGTATTGCTTTCGACGCACGACGAGTCGGGATTGGCGCGTCTGCAGTGTCGGCGCGTTGTGCTGGACCATGGGGTACTTGTTCAATGAGTGCGACACTCAACGCACACACCCAAGCGTTGTCCCGCGCTGTCGGCAGGATGCGCACGCAGCCACTTTCCACCGGCCTCTCCATTGTAGTCATCGCTATCGCCATCATGCTGCCGTTGGGCTCCTACGCGTTATTCGATAACGTCATCAGCTCGGTGGCCCGACTAAATGCGGAACCAAACGTCAATGTCTACTTGTCATTAGCCGCAACCGATCAGGATGCGAAGGACCTCGAAAGGAAGCTTCGCTTGCTGTCTAACTCGGCTTCAGTGACTTTTTTCTCGCGTGTGGTCGCGTTAGCCGAGATGAAGAAGCGCGCGAGCCTAGTTGATTTGTTAACAGGCATTGAGACAAATCCGCTGCCGCATGCCTTTTCCATCAAGCCGCGTTCGGTCGAGACCGCTGCGCTTGAGGCAATGCACAAGGATATACTAGCCATCGCAAAGGTAGAAGCCGTAACGATGGACTTCGAATGGGCGAAAAAGCTTACACGCTTCGCGAGATTTGCCGAACGTCTCGTCATCTTGCTGGGCGGTCTATTGGGTGCCGCCGTCCTGTTCGTCGTTGGCAATACGATTCGCTTGCAGATGTTGACGCAGAAAGATGAGATCGTCGTCGCTCGACTCATCGGTGCGCCTCGGCGCTTTGTGCTTCGCCCCTTCCTCTACTTTGGTGCCCTGCAAGGGGCAATCGCTGGGGTACTTGCCGTTGCGGCAACACTCGGCATCGGGTACTGGGTTGGCGGTGAAGTGAACGCACTAGCAGCATCTTACGGCGGCAACTTCCTGACACGTGGTCCGAGCCTAGAGCATTACCTAGCGGTAATTGCGGTTACCAGCACCTTGGGATGGCTAGGCGCGTTCTTTTCTGTCTTGATGTACTGGCGGCAGATCGAGTCTTCAGGGCACTTCTAAAGACCTCGAAATTGCCGTCATTCCTCAACTTACGGTTCAACTCAGCCCTGCCAACGCAAGGTAGGTTCTGAAAAAAACACTCTTTTCATTATAAATCAAATACTTGCGCGGATAGTAAACACTTACACAAAGATGCTAGCTGAAATTCGTGACATCACTTCACAATTGAACTTCTCGGCAAATTAGCACTCCTCGCTGGAGAGTGCTAATATACTTTCAGCGTTATGACATCCCCAAAAGACACTGTAGGTACGAAAAAGGAGCTTTCCATGACTACCACATCTATGAACCTTCCTGCCTTGTCCGTCGCAAGTCTGGAAAACTACATCTCAAGCGTTAATCGCATACCCATGCTGACCCCGGAGCGAGAATATGAGTTGGGGATCGCGCTAAAGACGCGAGGCGACCTTGCAGCGGCCTCCGAAATGGTAATGTCGCACCTGCGACTGGTGGTTTCGATCGCCCGTGGTTACGCCGGTTATGGACTACCGCAGTCTGACCTTATTCAAGAAGGCAATATTGGACTGATGAAAGCGGTGAAACGATTCGACCCGGATCGTGGTGTGCGTCTTGTGTCCTTTGCAGTGCACTGGATCAAAGCTGAGATGCATGAATACATCTTGAGGAACTGGCGCATCGTGAAGGTTGCCACGACCAAGGCGCAGCGCAAGTTGTTCTTCAATTTGCGCTCGATGAAGCCAAATTTTGGCACGCTGTCACCGACTGAGGTGAGAGAAGTCGCACGGCAGCTGAATGTCAAAGAGACCGATGTCAGCGAAATGGAAAAACGGCTGACTGGACAAGAGATATCGCTAGAACCCAATGACGGCGACGACGAGAGTTGGGTAAGCCCAATTGCCTACCTTACCGATAATTCTGTGGATCCTGCCGAGCGACTCGGCGCGATGCAAAAGGAAATCGCCGCAACAACGGGCATGGAAGCCGCCCTCGCCACATTGGACGACCGCAGTCGGCGCATCATTGAAACCCGCTGGCTCAATGAAGGTGAAGAAAGAACCTTGCACGAACTAGCCGCCGAGTACGGCGTTTCAGCCGAGCGTATCCGCCAGATTGAAGCCAAAGCCATGCAGAAAATGAAGCTACAGTTACAGGATTACGCTGCGGCTTGATTCAACGCTTCCGTCCAACAAAAAGGGCACCGAGAGGTGCCCTTTTTGTTTGCTTCTCTCATCGCAATCAACGCGCTGCGACCACCAGCATTTCCACTTTCCACTCTGGCTTGGCCAGCTTCGCCTCGACGGTTGCCCTTGGTGGCGTCGCGCCTGGCACAACCCACTCATCCCACACGGCGTTCATGCCGGGAAACTCTTGCATGTCAGCAATAAAGATTGTCACTTGTAGAAGTTTGGATTTGTCGCTTCCCGCTTCGCCGAGGAGCTTGTCGATCGCCGCAAGAACTTGCCGCGTCTGACCCGAAATATCCTGCGTGTTGTCCTCGGCAACCTGCCCGGCAAGATATACGGTTTCGCCATGAACCGCGATCTCGGATAGTCGTTTGCCAACGTGCATCCTCTGAATGGCCATACTTGTTCTCCCTAAAAAAGCGTCTTAATGTCTGCTGCTAATTTGTCTACAGGCAACCCATACGGTGCCATCAAACGCAGGCGACCCTGCGCGTCAAAGATCAACATTCCCGCCGTATGATCAACGGTGTACGAATCCGCCGTCTTGCCAGCGACAACCCGCGCGATGATTTTGAAGTCCTTGGTGACCTTCGAAGTAGCAGCTTCATCGCCATACAACCCAAGGAACGATGGGTTAAATGAGGAGACATACTTTGAGAGTACCTCCGGCGTATCCCGCTTTGGATCGACGGTGATAAAGAGAACTTGCAGCTTCTCACTAGCAGGACCAAGCTGCTGCATGACTTGACGCATCTCGGAGAGCGTGGTCGGACACACGTCTGGACAAAACGTAAAGCCGAAAAAAATCGCCACAACTTTGCCGCGAAAATCAGCCATCGTTCGCGGCTTTCCCGTATGGTCGGTCAGACGAAAGTCGGTGCCATAGCCTTGTGCGCCAGTGATGTCCACTGAATTAAACGACGGCGGCGATTGGCGGCACCCCGCAATCAGCAGCAGAAACACACAAACACCGGCAAGCCAACTTGCGCGCAACATCAGAATGTCACAACGAGCGGCGCGTAATGATCAATCAATAACGCCGCAAACAGCAAGGCCAAATACAAAATCGAAAAGTTAAACGTCTTCTTTGCGAGAGCATCTGTGTAGCGACGATAAAGCTGCACTGCAAACCAAATGAATACCGCATTCAGAATGACTGTGCTGAACAGGTAAAACCAAGCTGCCATACCGACCACAAACGGCAGCAATGTCGCAGCCGTCAACATAAATGTGTAGAGGAGCAAGTGGAGCTTGGTGAATTGATCGCCGTGCGTCACAGGGAGCATCGGAACCCCGGCCTTCGCATATTCTTTTTTGCGGTAGAGAGCCAACGCCCAAAAGTGCGGTGGAGTCCAGGCGAAAATGATCAAGAAAAGCAGAAGCGCTTGCGGATCAACTACCCCTGCTACCGCCGCCCAACCGAGAATAGGCGGCATCGCGCCGGATGCGCCACCAATCACAATGTTCTGCGGGGTCGCCGGCTTGAGAATCACGGTATAGATCACTGCATAACCGACAAACGTCCCCAAGGTTAACCACATCGTCAACGGGTTGACGTACCGGTAAAGGATCACGAGCCCGATCCCGCCCACGATGCCCGCAAGCGACAACACTTGTGCCGTAGAAATTGAGCCGGCCACCGTGGGTCGATCCCTCGTCCGCGCCATGTTGCGGTCAATGGCCTGCTCCACCAAACAATTGAATGCCGCGGCAGCGCCCGCCACGAGCCAAATCCCCGCCGTAGCCGTCAGCATTAGCGGCAGATCCCAGCCGATGCCAACGGGGTAGGCAAGCATCATGCCGATGACCGCTGTAAACACAATGAGTGCATTAACCCGCGGCTTTGTCAGCCGCAGAAACTGCATCAGTACGCCGGGTTGGCGATAGGAGAGTAGATTTTCAGTCACGTCACGGGTTCAGCAATTCAAGTTCTATTCATTCTATAAATGGTGACGACCATAAGCGCCATCAGCAAAGCAGCAAGACCATTGTGAGCCACTGAAACCCAGATCGGCAAACTAAACCACACGTTCGAAAGCCCCAACAATATCTGCAACGCCAGCATCACACCAAGCATTCTTCCAACCCGCTGCCCAGATTCAGTTTTAACCAGGCGCCAGGCAAATGATCCAACAACCAGTACAACAACAATTGCGCCAAGCCGATGCATCCAGTGAATGGCTCTCAGCGCATCGATGGTCAGCAACTCCCCATCCGGCCCGACACCAAGCGGCCGGATGATATGGAAGGCGTTGGCAAAGTCCATCTCCGGCACCCACTTCCCATTACATGTAGGCAGATCAACACAGGCCAACGCCGCATAATTGGTGCTGGTCCATCCACCAAGCACAATCTGCATAAACAATACGACCGCAGCAACCACCGCAAACACCTTCAAACCTGCCGGCGCAATTATACGTTCCCCGAGTTTTCCCACGCCCGACTGGGTCGCCAGCAAAAGGATCAATAGACTTAGGATAGCAACGCCACCCAATAGGTGCGACGTGACGATGGCAGGCTTCAGCAGCATCGTAACCGTCCAAGCACCGAGTGCGGCCTGGAAGATCACAGCGGCACCAATCACTGTTGCCAGCGCCGGGGACTGCGCAAACCTGCTGCGGTTGCGCCACGCCGCGAACATAATCGCCGCGATCAGTGCGCCGACAATCATGGCCAGATATCGGTGGGCCATTTCCTTCCACGCTTTTGCCATCGTTACTGGTCCGCCCGGCAACGCAGTTTCCGCTGCGCGAATTTCCTCGGTTGAATGGTGGGGCGTCAAGTTCCCGTAACATCCTGGCCAATCAGGGCATCCGAGTCCGGCGTCAGACAAGCGCACATACGCGCCAAGGATGATCAATACAAATGTGGTCACTGCGGTCACTGCGATCAGGCGGCGGAACCGCACCTGATCACGACCAATCCACATCCAAGCTCCGACAATGATGGCTAAGGTGATTAGTCCCACCACGCCATGCTCTATTGCACTCATTCGCATTACGCCCAACCTCTATTTTGGTTCTGCACTTTCCATATCCTTCCCAAGCTGGGAGGCCTTCAGCACACGACGAAGGTCTGCGGCCAACTGTTTGATATCTTGATCCGCCCGATAACTCATGAACAAATTGCCCATCGGGTCGACCGCGTAGATGTAGCCACGACCGTCCGTCGTATCGCCGGGCGCACGTGGCAACTTTGCCAGCCAAGACGCGTCCTTTGCAGATACAAACGCTGTACCGGCATTGTCTTCGGTCAACTTTGCAGGAACCGGAAGGCCGTCATCGATCAACATCACGCGCACCACCCGATCCAACTCTTTACCCACCAAAAGCCGAGCCTGACGCATGGTGTGCAGCTTGGTTGCACACACCCCCTCACAAGCGCCGCTATCGCGCGTTAGGATCAGCCACTTGCCGCGGAAAGCCTTCGATGCAGCTGCAGCTGGCGCGTCCTTTGCGTCAAAGGCCTCAAACCGCGTTTCCGGTAACTGGACAACGGGGACAACAAGCTCGCCAAAATTGTTGGTCGTTTTGGGCTTCCAAAAGAAAAACATCAAATACGACGCCGTGATCGGCAACGCAAACAGCACAAACATCAGCACAAACTTGATACGTGGCGATAGATTCATTCGCTTCGTTCCGATTCTATGAGTTTCAAATTCAATACCAGCCAAAGCAGGACAACGGTTGTCGCAAGCGAATACCAAGTCAACATGTACTCAACATGTTTCGCCACTTTTGCATCGGGCTGCTCCGTAAGGTGCGTAAGCGCGGCGTCCGTCGGGTTGGCGAGCAACATCAGCCCAGCAACGTCGCGACCGGTACGCTGCCGGTAACGGTCAATCGTCAAATTCTGCCAAACGGTACCCTGCACAGGCGATTGTTCCCCCAACTCCAGAAACTTTGCGTTTGGCAGCGACAAAGTTCCGCGCACTTCAACCAGACCGGTTGGCACGTCGACAAATGGAGGTGCGGGATAAGCCGCACTTCGCGGGACAAATCCACGATTCACCAGCAGTACTTGCGTGGTCCCCTCAATCAACAGTGGGGTTACGACATGGTACCCAACGGCCGCCCCCTCACTCTTGTTGTCGAGAAAGATCTGGCCAGCCGCGTCATAAACGCCTTTTGCCGTTGCGCGTCGAAACACATCGCGTTGTTCTTCCAACTTGCCCATCACAAGGACAGGCGGCTCTGCTACGCGCCGGTCGAGGCTCGCTTGGAGCTGGGTCTTTTCAGCGGCCCTGCCGCGCTGCCAGTTGCCGAGATGAATCGTCAGGGCGAAGACGAGCACCGCCGCAAGGGTTGGCACGAGGGTAGGCTGAAACCGCAGCCGGGTTAACCTTTCCAGCGAATGAAACATTAAAGGCAATCGCACGTAGACAAGAAGAGCAACAACAAAAATCAGCCGACCCAAACAATACGGCGGCGAGGCACTACCCTAAAACGATTTCGTCGGCCCCATACGACAAGGATTTACCGCGATAATTCTCTTGGACCGACTGAACTAGGGGAAAAAATGAAATATGTGCTGGTGTTACTGCTGCTACTCGTCATCATCAGCCTATTCTCGGGGTTGTTCTTCATGTATCGCGACAAAGGCAACTCCCGAAAAATGGTCAATGCGCTGAAGATTCGTGTCGCATTTTCCATCATCGCATTCTTGGTAGCCGTAGGCGGCTTTGTCTTCGGATGGTTCCCCCGCAGCTGACCCTATAGCCCCGCACTCACCATCGCAAATACGTACTTCGGTGTAGTGGCTCTACGAAAAAAGGCCGCCAGCTCATGCTGGCGGCCCTTATGAACCAACAATGAATGGCGTTACACCAATACGTAGACGAAGATAAACAACCCTAACCAAACAACGTCAACAAAGTGCCAGTACCATGCAACCGCTTCAAATCCAAAGTGACTGTCCGGTTTGAAGTGCCCCTTCATGCATCTGAATAGAATAACCGTCAGCATAATGGCACCGAGTGTGACGTGAAAGCCGTGGAAGCCAGTTAGCAGATAAAACGTTGAGCCGAACACGCCCGAAGAAAGTTTCAGGTTCAGATCTGAATAGGCATGTACGTACTCATAAATCTGGAATCCCAAGAACACAGCGCCAAGCCCGATGGTGGCAACAAGCCCCCAGATCAAGCCTTTACGGTTATTGGCGATCAACGCGTGATGGGCGTAGGTAATGGTGACGCCAGAGGCGAGCAACAGCGCGGTATTTAGCGCCGGGATGCCCCAAGCGCCCATGCTTTGAAAGGCTAATGCGGGGTCTTGCTGGAAGTAAGGTCCCAACGTCGGCCACTTCGCCGCGTATCCTTCCCACAAAAAGGCATTGTCTAGGTCAGCTAGCCATGGCACTGAAAACACCCGCGCGTAGTAGAGCGCACCAAAAAATGCGGCAAAAAACATCACCTCAGAAAAGATGAACCAGCCCATGCTCCAGCGATAGGATGCATCCACCTGTTTGTTATAGAGGCCCGATTCGCTTTCGCTGATCACATTGCCAAACCAACCGAACAACATGTAGATCAGGATTGCAAAGCCGATCAGTTGCAAGGCAGCACCATAGGGCTGGATCTGATTCATCCACATCACCGTTCCTGCGCCCAAGAACATTAGCGCAGTCGACCCAACAACGGGCCACTTGGAAGGGGGGGCGAAATAATAACCACCAGTTGTCGCACTCACATCACTCTCCTAATAACTAGACTGTCACTTTGCGGTGATGAACTTCACCAGCATAAACAACATTGCAACAAAGATAAGCGCACAAACAACGCCCACAATTACCACATGCTGAATCTTTAACTTGCTGCGATCTTCCTCGTAACCCCGCGCACTACGGATGCCGAGAAATGCCCACAAGACTGCTTTGAACGTGTTCCACACTACGCAGGATCTTTTGACGCTTTTTTCATTTCTTCAGTAACATCGAAGAAATAGTACGAAAGCCCAATCGATCCAATTTTTGCCGGCAGCTTGGGATCAACAAAAAAAGTTACCGGCATTTCACGTGATTCACCCGCTTGAAGCGTCTGGTTCGAAAAGCAGAAACACTCTATCTTGCTGAAATGCAAACCCGCCTCGATTGGCGCAAAACTGGGAACCGCTCGCCCGGTAGTTGCGTATGGCAACGTATTCGTGACTCGGTAGTTAACCGTCACCATCTCCCCCGGATGAATCTCGACATGTTTATCCACGGGTTCAAACTTCCAGGCAAACCCGCCGTGCAGACTCGCATCAAAATCAACCTTGACGATTCGCGATTTATCAACTTGAGTGTTTTGGGCAACCGCACGCGTCGCCGTCACACCCAGCACTTCGCAGATCTGCCGGTAAAGCGGCACTAACGAGATACAAAAAGCGAGCATCACCGGGAGAATTAACAACAATTTCCTCAGCGTGGTCCGATTGTTCTCCCGAACTTCTTCGGGGGTCGCGGCATCGATCTCGTCAGCAACCACACTCACTACAGCACCTTAGCAAACTTGAGTACGGTTACGACGAACACGGCAGCAATCCACAGAAGCAAAACCCCCAACGTGATGTACTTCGCACGTTGGTTTTTTGCAACGGTAGGCGCTGACTTTTGAATTGTTTCCATCGATTAGCTCAAACGCGCCCGATTAATGGGCGGCCTTTGCGCCGCGCAGATCTGGCGGCGTTTCAAACGTGTGATACGGCACGGGCGAAGGAAGATGAGTCCACTCGAGCGAGTCTGCCGAATCCCATTGACGCTCTTTAGCCTTTTCACCCGAACGAATGCAAGCAAAGACGTTGTAAACAAACAGTAGCTGGCTAAAGCCGAGCACAAAAGCACCGACCGTAGAAATCATGTTCCACTCGGCAAACTGCAATGCGTAGTCTGGAATACGACGCGGCATACCGGCGAGACCGAGAAAGTGCTGCGGGAAGAAGGTGACGTTAAACGAAATTGCAGATAACCAGAAGTGCCACTTACCCAGCGTTTCGTTGTACATGCGCCCGGTCCACTTAGGCAGCCAGAAGTAGACACCTGCCATCAGTGCCCAAATAGCCCCGGGAAACAAGACATAGTGGAAATGCGCAACAACGTAATAAGTGTTGTGCAGCGTTATATCAACCGGGACGATCGACAGCACCAAGCCGGAGAAGCCACCGAGCGTAAACATGCACAGAAAACCGATGGCAAACAGCATCGGCGTTTCAAACGTGATCGAGCCCCGCCACATGGTCGCAATCCAGTTGAAAATTTTCACCCCCGTGGGCACCGCGATCAACATGGTTGCATACATGAAGAACAATTGACCGGCTGCTGGCATCCCCACCGTAAACATGTGGTGGCCCCAAACGATAAACGACAGGATCGCAATCGAAGCCGTTGCATAAACCATCGATGCGTAACCAAACAGCGGCTTGCGCGAGAAGGTCGGAATGATCTGCGACATGATGCCGAACGCAGGAAGAATCAGAATGTAGACCTCTGGATGGCCAAAGAACCAGAAGATGTGCATGAACATTGTCGGGTCGCCGCCGCCAGCCGCATTAAAAAACGACGTGCCGAAGTGCCGGTCGGTTAGCAACATGGTGATACAGCCCGCCAACACCGGCATCACCGCGATGATGAGGTAGGCCGTGATCAGCCAAGTCCAGACGAACATCGGCATACGCATCAGGGTCATGCCGGGAGCGCGCATGTTGAGGATGGTGGTGATGATGTTGATCGACCCCATGATGGAGGAGGCGCCCAAAATATGGATGGCAATGATCGTCATATCGACGCCAATTCCGCCTTGGGTCGATAACGGCGGGTAAAGCGTCCAACCAGACGCAGCGGCACCGCCGGGAACAAAGAATGAGGCCATCAGCAGCACCGTTGCTGGAATCATCAACCAGAACGACCAGTTGTTCATTCTTGGGAACGCCATATCTGCCGCGCCGATTTGCAGAGGAATGAGCCAGTTGGCAAAACCCACAAATGCCGGCATCACCGCGCCAAAAATCATGACCAGTGCGTGAACGGTCGTCAGGGAATTGAAGACCTCAGGCTGTACCACCTGAAGACCCGGCTGGAACAACTCAGCGCGGATTAGCAGCGCCATCGCACCACCGACAAAAAACATCAACAGCGAAAACCACAGATACATCGAGCCGATGTCTTTGTGGTTGGTGGTGGTGAAAATTCTCGTCCATGGACCAGGGCCGTGATGGTCATGATCATGGCCGTGATCATTTGCGTGGTCATGTGTGGTTGCTGACGCCATTTTGTTCTCCTGAATCTAGTGTTCCCCAGCCCCTGACAATACAGAAACCGGCCATTACATTCCCTACATCCCGGCTATGACTTTCGCTTCGCCTTAATATCATCCGGTGTCACAAACTTGCCAGTACTGTTATCCCAAGAGTTCTTGGTATACGTCATCACTGCGGCAATCTCAAAATCAGATAGGCGGGCGAATGACGCCATTGCCGTACCAGGCTTTCCGTTAAGCAAAAGGTTGATCTGCCCCTCAGTCGGGCCGAGCACAACCTTGGACCCGGAGAGGGCTGGGAAAGTGGGCGGCATCCCTTTGCCCGACGCTTGATGGCAAGCGACACAATTTGCGGCATAAACTTTTTCCCCCGCAGCCTTAAGGTCTACCAGCGTTAGAGGTTTACCCGGTTCAGGAGCTACTGCTGGTGCCGCTGCCGCCGCTGCCACCACTCCTACAGGCGCGGCACCCCATTTTGTCTTGGCTTCAGCCACCCACTTCGCGTAGTCGGCCTCAGACTTGACCACGACGGTGATTGGCATATAACCGTGGAGCTTTCCGCAAATCTGACTACACTGCCCTTTGAAAGTGCCTACCCTGTCGGCCTTAAACCAGACGTCTTTGATAAAGCCGGGAATCCCGTATTGATTGACGCCAAGTTGAGGGACATACCAACCATGAATTACGTCGTTCGACGTGATGAGCAGACGCACCCGCTTCCCAACCGGCACGACCATGGGATTGTCTACTTCCAACAGGTAGTCTTTACCTTTTTCTTCCGTCGCTTTTTCGCCAGGCTGGCCAATTTGGCTCCATGGGGTCGAAAGGCTTGAATAGAAGCCTACATCCTCGGCAGCGTAGTCATAACGCCATCCCCACTGATAACCGGTGACTTTTACGGTCATGTCGGGATTGGTCGTGTCCTTCATGTCCAACACGGTCTTGGTGGCTGGAATCGCCATGAACAACAAGATGACAAAAGGAATCACGGTCCAAATGATTTCGATCAAGGTGCTCTCGTGGAAATTCACATCTGGCTTCGCGCCATTGGAGCGACGGAACTTGAAGATCGAGTAGAACATCAACGCAAACACCACGACAAAGATCGCAGCGCACACGTACAAAATGTACATGTGCAGCCCATAAATCTGCGCGGAGATAGGCGATGCGGGGGCTGCGATGTTGACGTCGTAGGAGGCAAGCGCAATCGCCGGGCTAAGCAGAAACGCAATGCCTAACGCCACCGAACGGGTCAATGTCGCCAAATCGAGCTGTTGACCGTTTGCATTTTTGGATTTCATTATTTCAAACCTGATTAATTGATCGTGCTGCTATTCGAAAGTTCAGCGAACACTGAAAGCTAGTCCTTCGGTCCTGCCTGTTTCAAACTTGCCGCTAGCGTTGGCACCTGTGCCAGCCTTGCAGCTAAATTTGTCCTGTCGCGATCGGTCAAGCAAGCCCCCATCAGCACATTCTGTCCCGCGTAGGACAATCGCAGACATCGCCTTCCATCGTCCCCAACCTTACACCATTCCACACGCATCCAAGCCACATTTCCGGTCAGGATGTATGAATTGTTTCCACTTTGTGACTCCCAGCGAAACCGATCTTGCACCACCTCTAACAGCTCAAAGTCTCCGTCGTGTCTTGCAACTACCGCGAATGCAATCACGACTAACAACACCTCCAAGCCGGCAAACGGCAATATAGGCCACGCACCAATCGCTATCGCCATCATCGAAACCAAGATGGCGTTTGCGGCAATTAACCCAACCCACAATCGGCGACCCCGTGACGTGATGGATCGATTAGGCCGCGCAGACCAGTACAGGCCGTCACCTTCATACCGAAACACTGTTTGTGCCAAGCGTACTCATCCAAAAAAGCGAGGGTGGCAAGATTGCTAACCACACAGAACACCTCACATTTTATCGCACCTAAGGCTCGTCAAGCAATGCAGTGCGCCGAAATCTGATGGGAGTAGAAGACTGGCGCTTGCTCCCTTGGCCGGGCTGCCTATTGAAGTTGTTTCTCCGAAGGCGAGATACCCTCGCTATCTTCCAGCAGCGGGGCTTCAGCGGACGATCCCGGGATCGAATACTCGTCGTTTGCCCAAGCGCCAAGATCCAATAACTTACAGCGCTGACTGCAGAATGGCCGATAAGCATTTTGCGTAGAGTAAAAAGATACCCCCCCACACTTGGGGCAGCGAATTTTTTTCGCGGCCGGCCGCGATGCTATTGCCATGTTTTATGAACTCAAAGGTTACAGTAAGCCAGTTCGAACTCCACATCGTGTTCATAGACCTTGGTCCGCTGCACACTTCCCGGGAGGATAAAACGTATGTTGAGTGCATACTTATTTGCGCTGATCTCCGGCACGCACTGAAGTTCATGCGGCAGCGACAGGCGAAGCATATGTGCCGCACGCTCCATCGGCATCTGTTGAAAGACCCCGCGATAAGCGATAAGCGGAAGGGTCTTGCCGCTTTCCCGCAGTACGCGAAGTACGATTCTAAGCGCCACACCAATCGAGGCTAATGGTTGCAGCCATGCCGAAAGGTCAGCGCGCCGGACAGCATCGTCTGAATGCAACCAATGGTGGAAGGACGGCAAATCAAACTCACACGTGCCGCCAGGGATGGCAGCGCGTTGCTTGATCGTCATCAGCCACTCATTTTCCCGCAAGTGTTGACCGGTCTTTCCGGATGACCCCAGCAAAGCGGAGAACGCCGCTTCGATTTCGTCTACTACCGTATCGAGTTTTTCGACGGAAATCGCGGGATTCGATCGCAACGCCTCCAAAAACAGTCGTTGGCGGTCAAGTTCTTGAAGCAGATCCGACTTCAAGTCGCCACGACTTGAGACTTCCAGAATCTCGAAAATGCTGATCAAGGCTGCCTGATGATCAAGCGGAGATGGCTTGTCGATAAAGAACGCTACACGGTCGTAGAGATCTTCAAGCCGCAACAGCGTGCGGATACGCTCATTCAGCGGATATTCGTAGGTGATCACGACCGGTTTTAGCTCACGGAATGGCCCAGCTACTCAATCGTGCCAGGCTGCCCCACATTGTGAACCATCGCTCTCGGCTTCGCAAATTTGTCTCCAAAATCTTTCATTTCGAAGCTAGGCGCGTGTAAAGCCCGTGGTAAGCGTCGACCGCCTCGTCCAGGGCCAAACGGTCCCCACCATTCCAGATTACGTCGTCGGCGAGTTGAAGGCGGACGCTCCGCGGAATTTGCGCCTGAACTACCTGCGCGACCGCGTCTTTTGAGAGGCCAGATCGCTTGGACGCTCTGTTAATCTGTGTGCCCACGGCGCAATCAACCACCAGCGTTCGCCACAGTTTCTGCCGGAATGTCATTCGCTCGAACAACAAAGGGATGGCGAGCACGACGTAAGCTTGGCGATAGCCAGAATCGTCACGCAATTGCGCGATTTCGTGGTCTGCATCGGCGACGATTTGCGGGTGCAGGATGGCTTCCAACATTTTCCGTGCAGCAGAATCGGCAAACACCAGTTTGCGCATTACGGCGCGATCCATCGCCCCATGACCGTCAACGGCTTGCGCGCCGAACGCACGGACGATCTCAGGCACCGCCGCCCCCTCTTTTCCCGTGAGCCGGTGTGAAATCTGATCGGTGTCTACCACTCGCACACCACGAGCTGCAAAACAATCTGCAGCAGCCGACTTACCCGAGCCGATGCCGCCTGTTAGTCCGATGACCTGCAGCGGATTTTTCTCAAGCGTGGCCAAGCGACCAGTACCAGCGATTGATTTCTGCACCCCAAACCAATGCAATGAGTCCTGCCGCCGCCAGATATGGGCCAAAAGGGATCTTCGCCCCCTTCTCGCGGCCGTAGATCAGGATGCCGATGATGCCGACAACTGCGCCAACCGCTGCCGAAAGCAAAATCACCTGTCCAAGCATCTGCCACCCGAGCCAAGCGCCGATTGCACCCAGTAACTTAAAATCACCGTAACCCATGCCCTCCTTTCGCGTGAGCAGCTTAAACACCCAGTAAACGGACCAAAGCGCAAGATAGCCCCCGACCGCACCAAACACGGCGGATGGCAGGGTTGTGAAGGTTCCGAACACGTTGACGATCAAGCCCAACCACAATAGTGGGAGAGTAATGTCGTCGGGCAAAAGCGTTGTATCAGCGTCGATGAACGTCAATGCAATCAACGCCCAAACCAGCACGATTGCCGCAAATGCTTGAACCCCAAAACCGAACTTCCAAGCCAGCAGGGCGGTGAGTATCCCCGTCAACGCTTCCACAGCAGGGTAGCGCCTGCCAATTGGCGCCTTGCAGGCTGAACACTTGCCGCCCAGTACGGCGTAACTAAGAACAGGAATGTTTTCAAGTGCGGTGATCTGATGGCCACAAGAAGGACAAGCCGACCGCGGGGACACGAGGTTGTACTTAGCGGGGGCGGGCTGCGTTTCTGCTTGTTCGGGATGCAGATACTCGACACATTGTTGTTTCCAATCCGCTTCCATCATCTTTGGCAAACGATGAATTACGACGTTGAGAAAACTGCCTACAAGCAACCCCAGCACACCGAGAGTGGAAACAAAGAACCATGAGTTGGTCCGTAACGCGTCGATCAGATCCATCGTTCGTTCTTAGGTTGAATGTAGCGAACCGAGCAAAGCTTGCGCCTCACAAGCAAACCGCGACGTACCGGGCAACAAGTGTTTGCTCCAGCAGACCTGCGACTAAACCACTTGGCCCATCTTAAAGATCGGCAAATACATCGCGATCACCAGACCGCCGATGATCACACCCAGCACGGCCATAATCAGTGGTTCCATCAAGCTGGATAGCGCATCAACCGCGTCATCAACTTCACGCTCGAAGAAATCCGCGACCTTGCCGAGCATACCGTCGAGCGCACCCGACTCTTCGCCGATCGCACACATCTGCAACACCATATTCGGGAACACGCCGCTGTTTTGCATAGATACCGTCAGGCTCGAACCGGTCGAGACTTCCTGTTGAATCTTCTTAGTGGCCATCATGTACACCCGGTTGCCCGCCGCGCCAGCAACGGAGTCGAGCGCTTCCACCAAGGGCACGCCGGCGGCAAACATGGTCGACAACGTCCTAGTCCAACGCGCTATCGTCGCTTTACGCACCATATCGCCAACGACCGGCAACTTCAGCATCAAACGATCCATGGCAAATTGCATCTTTTCACTGCGCTTTAGTGCATTAGCAAATAACCATCCCGCGCCGCCAATACCCCCAAAAATCAGCCACCAGTAGGCAGTAAATACTTCCGAAATCTGCATCACCACCAGCGTCGGTGCAGGAAGATTTGCTCCAAATCCTTGGAAAAGTTCCTTGAACTGCGGAATAACAAAAATCATGATCACCGCAGTAACGATGAAAGCGACCACAAGAATGGAAACTGGATAGAACAGGGCCTTCTTGATCTTGCCTCTAATGGCAAGCATCTTCTCCTTATAGATAGCAAGTCGATCCAACAAGGAGTCAAGGATACCGGCCTGTTCCCCCGCTTGAACAAGATTACAAAACAAGTTGTCGAAATAAAGGGGGTACTTTCTAAACGACTGCGCGAGGCTGGAACCCGTCTCTACTTCCGTCTTGATCTCTAGGAGTAACCGGGTGACCGATGGATTGCTGTGTCCTTTGGCCACGATATCGAAGGCCTGCAATAACGGGACTCCAGCTTTCATCATGGTCGCCAGCTGGCGGGTGAAAAACGTGATGTCTTGATCCGTGATTTTCTTCCCGCCTCCGCCGGCAGCCTTTTTCACCTTTGCATTTTGAATGCCTTGCCGACGGAGGGTTGCATTGACAATGTTCTCGCCGGAGGCGCGCATCTCGCCCTTCACGAGCTTGCCAGTCTTGTCTTTGCCTTCCCATGTGTACAGATAAACTTTGACGTCTTTTGACGGTTTCGCGACAGCAACCATAACTCACTTACTCCTTAGACGGTTCACCATTGCGCGGCAACAACCGCGTAGTCGGCAGAGCGCATATACGGCGGCTATTCATTGGTAACAGACTCCACCTCTTCGAGCGAGGTCAGCCCGGCTTTGACTTTTTTTAGACCAGATCGCCGCAAGTCGGAAACGCCTTCGCGCGCGGCTTGGTCGGCAATGTCGATCGAGGTCCCGTTTTTCATGATGATCCGCGTCATTTCTTCGGAGATAGGCATGACTTGATAAACGCCAACGCGCCCCTTATAACCGCTATTCTTGCATATGTCACAACCGACCGGTCCATACGCCTGCCAAGTGCCGTCGAGTTCGTCAGGCTTGAACCCGGCCCGCAGCAGAGCTTGTTCTGGAATATCGATCGGCCGCTTACAGGAACACAGCTTGCGCGCGAGGCGCTGGGCGGTGATCATGATGACGCTGGTGGCGATATTAAACGGCGCGATACCCATGTTCATCAAACGCGTCAACGTCGATGGAGCATCGTTAGTATGCAGCGTAGAAAGCACCATATGGCCTGTTTGCGCGGCCTTAATCGCAATTTCTCCGGTCTCAATATCCCGAATCTCCCCGACCATGATGATGTCCGGGTCTTGACGCAAAAACGATTTAAGCGCTGCCGAAAAGGTCAGCCCGGCCCGGTCGTTGACATTCACTTGATTGATGCCCGGCAGATTAATTTCGGCTGGATCTTCGGCCGTTGAGATGTTGATGCCTGGCTTGTTCAGGATATTCAAACACGTGTACAACGACACTGTTTTGCCAGAACCCGTAGGCCCGGTCACAAGCACCATCCCGTACGGTCGGCCGATCGCGTGTAACAACGCCTCACGTTGTTCCGGCTCGTAACCTAGCGCCTCAATACCAAGTGTCGCGCTGGAAGGATCAAGTATCCGCATACAAATTTTTTCGCCGAACAATGTTGGCAACGTGGATACGCGGAAATCAATAGCACGCGCCGCTGACAGACGTAACTTCATCCTGCCATCCTGCGGGATACGTTTTTCAGAGATGTCCAGTTTCGAAATGACCTTTATCCGCGAAGCAATCTTCTCCTTGATCGCCAAGGGAGGCTGAGCCACGTCGTACAGAACGCCGTCGGTTCGGTACCGGATACGGTAGAACTTTTCATAGGGCTCGAAATGGATGTCCGACGCGCCGCCATTAATGGCGTCCAGCAGCACTTTTTGCACGTACTTAACGACGGGCGCATCGTCAAGTTCCTCCAATTGATCGCTACCCCCGGAAGTGCTGGCACTGGCCTCCCCTTCATCTCCTAGGTCGATGTTTTCGAGGGAGGTATCGTCACCGATCATGCTATCCAACGCCTTGGCACTACTTTCACCAAAACGCTTGAGCAACACCGCGAGTTTGTCCTCCTCGACCACGATCGGTTCAACCGTTGAGCCAGTCGCAAACTTCAGGGCGGAAAAGGAGTCCGCATTGGTCGGGTCTGACGTGGCAACATAGAGTCGATTGCCACGCTTATGCAGAGGAATCACGCGCTGCGAGCCGATCAACTTGATATCGATCAGGGTCGTCGGCAACTGCTCCACATCGACACCCTGTAGGTCCAATGACGGCACGCCAAAGGTGGCGGACGCAAAGGATGCAACTTCCCTTGCACTCAGCTTTTTTGACTGGACTAATTGCTCAATAAAGGAAATACCGGCTTTTTTTGCCGCCGACTGAATAACATTGGCGTCGGCCTGCACAAGCCTTCCCTGCTGCACTAGTGCGCGAGCCAGTGGACTCACCATAGAAGAAGCAACAGCAGTCATAGCCTAGTCAACTATCTCGCATTAGAAGTTAATGAAGCTCATGATGCTATAACGCTAACTCTTTGTAAAGAAGTACTATTTTGCCGACTTGATCACAAGTAGCCGCTCAATTTCGGCCCGCATTTCCGCAGATTCCGGCTCGATCTGAGAACCAAAAGATGCAACTGTCTTGCCGTCGCGGTCGATCAAATACTTGTGAAAATTCCACTTCGGTCGTTGCCCGGATGTTCTGGCTAGCGCCTCGTGAAGGGGGTTAGCGGTACCTTCAACCACGGAGGTCTTGGCCATCATAGGAAACTTCACTTTGTAGGTACGTTCGCAGAAATCTGCAACCTCAGCATTGGAACCGGGTTCTTGCTTGCCAAAGTCGTTAGCCGGAAAACCCACGACCACCAATCCACGTTCCCGATATCTGTCACTAATCGCCTGCAACCCTTCGTACTGCTTGGTAAAGCCACAATAGCTCGCGGTGTTGACGACTAGCACAACCTTGCCCGCATAGTCGCACATATCCTTTGTCACCCCCTGAAGAGTTTCAAACTTGTGATTCAGCAACGCCGGACAACTGGTGGCCACGGCCTGCATTGGAGTGGTTGTCGCGAATACTACTCCCGTCCACAACGCCGCGATGACAGCTATCGCAGCCGAGGACGCTCTAAGAGAATCGATGTATGTTCGTTGCATGAAGACTTCTCCCATCACAGACTTGAATAACCACAGGATTAGTTTACCGCCGTCCAATGGTCAACGCCTTCAATCGAAGGTGCTTTCGAGCATGCTGCTATACTTTTCCCTAGCAGACTGTCACATTGCGGCGCTTTATTGGGCAGGATTGCTGCAACTCGCAAAAAATGCACTGCGTCCGGGATATCGCGTACTGTGTCGCGCGGATGGCCGGGATTTGGTACCGGCTGGGGTTCATCGGCAAATTGGCCGTGTGTTTTTCCTCTTTCGTTTTTTACTACCTCGCTGAATGTCGCTCTACGTACTTGGTCTGAACCACCGCACGGCACCGGTCGACGTTCGCGAGAAACTTGCTTTTCCGAACGACCGGCAGCTCCCGGCGCTTGAAGAATTGGTAAATGCCACCCATGCTGCCGAGGCGGTGTTGGTGTCGACCTGCAATCGCACCGAACTCTACCTGCGCGGTGACGATTCGGTATTGAATCGCGCCACACTTTGGCTTGAGTCAGCGTCAAATGCGGAGAACCTGAACCTAGAAGCGCATCTTTACCAACTCAAGGATGAAGACGCAACACGGCACGCCTTCCGCGTCGCCGCCGGACTAGATTCGATGGTGCTCGGCGAGCCGCAGATCCTCGGCCAGGTGCGGCACGCGGTGAAGCTGGCAGCCGAAGCCGGTACGCTTGGCGGTCCGCTGGATCGATTATTCCAAGACACGTTCCAGGCCGCTAAACACATTCGCACCGACACCGAAATCGGTTCTACTTCGGTGAGCATGGCCGCCGCGGCTCTGAAATTGGCGCAACAATTGTTCGGCGATATGCGTGAGGTCAAGCTGTTGTTGATCGGGGTCGGCGAAATGATCAGCCTGGCGGCGACTCACTTCGCAGCACAGTCGCCCAAAGGGATCGTTGTTGCAAACAGGACGGTGGCGCGCGCGCGCGAACTCGCGGCCGAGTTTGACTCGGCCGATTGTCCAGCAACGGCAATTTCGCTAAGCGAACTTCCAGACCGGATCCAGGAGTTTGATGCCGTGATCACCTCAACGGCATCAAGCCTACCCATCATCGGTAAAGGCATGATCGAGAACGCACTCCGCTTACGAAAACGCAAGCCGATGTTTCTCGTTGATCTTGCCGTCCCGCGCGACATCGAAGCGGCGGTAGGCGAAATGGAAGACGTCTATCTGTACACCCTCGACAGCCTCGGCAAGATAATCCAACAAAATATGGCCATGCGCGAAGCCGCCGTGGTGGCCGCAGAAGAAATCGTCAACACCCACGTTCAGCAGTATCAGCAGTGGCTGACAGGTCGTGGAACCATCCCTGTGATTCAACAACTGCGTAGTCGCGCCGATCACTACCGCAGTGTGGAGTTAGAGCGCGCGCAAAAAATGCTTGCGCGGGGCGACAATCCACAAATGGTTCTCGAAGTCCTCGCGCAAGGCCTCACCAACAAATTTCTGCATCACCCAATGACGGCGCTCAAACGCGTTTCTGGCGATGAGCGTAGAGCACTGACCGCCGCCCTGGAACAACTCTATCCCCCACCTGCAGCCGACCAAGCCGAAGAGTCATGAAAGCCTCCATTCAACACAAGCTGCAGTCGCTCTCCGACCGTCTGCAAGAACTAGACCGCCAACTGGAGGATCCCAACGTCGTTGCCAGCATGGACAACTACCGCAAAATCACCAAAGAACACGCTGAGATTTCGCCGGTGGTTGCGCTCTACAACGACTACAGCAAGTCCGAAGCCGATGTTGCAGCCGCGCTCGAAATGGCTAAGGATCCGGAGATGCGCGACTTTGCCGACGAAGAAATCAAAGCAAGCCGCACACGCCTCGAAGAAATTGAGATCGCGCTACAGAAAGCCCTGTTGCCGAAGGACCCAAACGACGACAAGAATATCTTCATCGAGGTGCGGGGCGGTACAGGCGGCGACGAATCTGCTCTGTTTGCGGGCGACTTGTTTCGTATGTATACGCGCTACGCCGAGCGTCAGGGATGGCAGGTTGAAATCATTTCCGAATCCCACGGCGAGGTGGGCGGTTATAAAGAAGTCATCGCGCGAATCGTTGGTCAGGGCGCGTATTCACGTTTGAAATTCGAGTCAGGCGGGCACCGCGTGCAACGCGTCCCTGCCACCGAAACACAAGGTCGCATTCACACATCCGCCGCGACGGTGGCAATCATGGCCGAGGCAGACGATGCCTCAGACGTTGTCATCAATCCGTCGGATGTGCGTGTGGACACCTTCAGAGCTTCCGGCGCGGGTGGCCAACATATCAATAAAACGGATTCCGCCGTTCGCCTTACCCATATGCCGACCGGAATTGTTGTTGAGTGTCAGGACGGACGCTCCCAGCACAAAAACAAGGAGCAAGCGTTCCGCGTGTTGGCCGCGCGTATCAAGGACAAACAAACGCGGGAACAACAAGCAAAAGAGGCTGCCGAGCGCAAATCCTTGATCGGCTCGGGTGATCGGTCAGAACGAATCCGCACCTACAATTTCCCGCAGGGACGGGTCACTGATCATCGCATCAACCTCACCTTGTACAAGATCGATTTCATTATGGACGGCGATCTCGCCGACCTCACCAACGCCTTGATCGCCGAACATCAAGCAGAACAACTCGCGTCGCTGAGTGAGGGCGCGCAGTAACGCGCCCGGTCGGTATGGGTCACAGCATGCATGGCAATAGCGTTGGCGAGCTTCTGACGATAGCGCAACGCGTCATCGACCGACTCGATGCGCAATACATGCTTAGCCACTTACTAGGGATGTCACGGGCATCGTTGATCGCACACCCCGATCGTGTGCTCGGTGCCCCGGAAGCCGCCACCTTCCGTGATTGGATCAATCAGCGCGCCAATGGCAGACCCGTCGCACAGTTGTTAGGCGTGCGGGAGTTTTATGGTCGGATGTTTGGGATTGATGAACACGTGTTGATCCCCCGACCTGAGACAGAAGTACTGGTTGAACAAGCGCTGGCGGCCGTTTCCAAGCAAAAATGGCTGGACTCGCCCGTCAAATCTGGACTTTCTATTTTTGATCTGGGCACTGGTAGCGGTGCAATTGCCATCACACTCAAACTCGAAGTGCCCGACGCTTCTGTTACTGCTGTGGAGGTATCACCGGCTGCTTTACGCCGCGCGCGCGCCAATGCCATGGCGCTGAACGCCGCCGTAACGTTTATGGAGGGTAGCTGGTATTCGTCACTCGCCAATCAGCGGGCGCATCTCATCGTCTCCAACCCGCCGTATGTGCGCCGCAACGATCCACACCTGGCGCAGGGCGATTTGCGGTTTGAACCAATCGTGGCCTTAACAGACCAAAGTGATGATGGACTGGCGTCTATTCGCACAATTGTCGCCGGCGCAGGCCAGCACTTATTGCCCGACGGGTGGTTGCTCATCGAACACGGCTACGACCAAGCGGCACTCGTGCGTGACCTCATGTTGAGCGCCGGATTTGTTGATGTTGCAAGCACGCGCGATCTTTCAGGTATCGAACGCGTGACAGCGGGACGTCGCGAAGATAACGCGTCGAAACCCCTATAATTTGTTGAATCTCTTCGAAGGAATCTCCATGAGTACACAAGACAAAATCCGCGAAACCGTCACCAGCCACCCGGTTGTTCTCTACATGAAGGGCTCGCCACAGTTCCCCATGTGTGGATTTTCGGCCAGCGCTGTGCAGATCCTAAAGGCAAACGGTGTGGACAAGCCCTTCACAGTTGACGTGTTGCAGGACGAAGAAATTCGTCAAGGCATCAAGGAGTACGCAAATTGGCCGACCATCCCGCAGCTCTACGTTAGTGGGGAGTTCATTGGCGGCGCGGATATCCTGCGCGAAATGCACCAGTCGGGCGAGCTAAAAGGGCTGTTAGAAACGGCAAAGTAGCCGTCCACGGCGGCGTCCGTTGACTGAAATCCAAGTTTGGGAATTGGCAGCCATCTTTGTGGTGGTTGCGATGTTTTACTCATCAGTCGGTCACGCCGGTGCATCGGGTTACCTTGCGGCGATGGCGATTGTAGGTGTCGCACCAGAATTGATGCGCCCGACGGCCCTTACGCTGAACATCGTGATCGCCGCCTTTACGACCTGGCGGTTTCGGGGCGCGCGTTACTTCGACGCCAAGATTGTCGGCGCATTTCTCATCGGCTCCGTGCCTATGGCTTTCATCGGTGGCGGGATAAAGCTGCCGCCTGAGGTCTACAAGATGCTGGTCGGCGTGGTGCTGCTTTGTTCGGCCTCCTACCTCGTTTGGCGCAGCTATTCAAAAAAGTTTCGATCGGTGCCGATCGCCGAGACGCCGGTGACGGTACCGGTACTCATCGCGCCATTTATCGGCGCGGCAGTGGGCCTGCTTTCAGGCCTCACCGGGACCGGTGGCGGTATCTTCCTATCGCCAATCATTCTGCTGATGGCTTGGGCCGGGCCGAAGGCGACTGCGGGTATTGCGGCGCCGTTCATCATGGTGAACTCAGTCGCCGGCCTGAGCGGCGGCCTGTACAAGGGCACGTTTGCGTTGGCGACCATCCCGAACGCGGTTGTGCCTCTTTGCGCAGCGGCGCTGATAGGGGCAATGTTGGGCACTTGGCTTGGTCTGTACAAACTGTCCAACCGACTGCTGATTCTCACGCTGGCCTTTGTCATGCTGATTGCATCCGGCAAGTTGCTCGGCTTCTCCTGAGAAACAACTCGACGCGCCGCCTGAAATGCTCTGGCGGCCGACGCAATACTAGGCTGATACCCGGTAGATCCACTCGCGATCCGCTAGAATTGCAGATTCCTGCATTCTTCTGCAAATTGCTGCGACTCATCGCGTGAATAGCCTAACCGACGCGTTTTTTGGCGCGCTTCAACTTATCCTCAGCGCAGATAAAACCCTGCTGTCCATCATCGGGCTGTCGCTGCAAGTTAGCGTTACCGCTGTGGCGATTGCCAGCGTACTCGGCTTGGCGCTCGGCTCTCTCATCGCCGTCAGCCGGTTTCCCGGTCGTGGTTTGGTCATCGCCATCCTCAACGCCACGATGGGCCTGCCACCGGTTGTCATCGGTTTGTTGGTCTATCTGCTGTTATCCCGCGCCGGCCCGCTTGGCTCCTACGGGCTGCTATTTACGCCGACCGCGATGGTGATTGCACAAGTGATTTTGATCACCCCCATCATCGCTGCCCTTTCGCGCCAGACCATCGAGGATGCGTGGCGCGAATACCGGGAACAGTTGGCTTCCCTCGGCGTTCGCGGCGTATCTGCCGCGCGAACGCTCGTTTGGGACTCGCGGTTTTCGCTCGTGACCATCACCCTCGCCGGACTTGGCCGCGCTTGCGCAGAAGTGGGTGCGGTGATGATCGTCGGCGGGAACATCGACGGCGTGACGCGTGTCATGACCACAGCCATTGCGCTCGAAACCACCAAAGGCGACCTACCGCTCGCTTTATCGCTGGGAATAGTGCTGGTGATGATCGTGCTTGCGATCAACGTCTTGGCGCAGGCACTGAAGTCCTTTGCCGAGAGGCGTTATGGCTGACCTCCCAAACATGGCCGCAAATCTGCTGCCGGTCACGTTACGCGGCGTCGGTGTCGTCGCCAACCAAAAGACCATACTGCGCGATATCAGTTTAGAGATCTCACGCGGCACCCGTACCGTCATCTTGGGCGACAACGGTGCAGGCAAGAGCACGTTGCTGCGGGTTTTGCACGGGCTGGTGAAGCCCTCTTCTGGTACTGCACTCAACGTCACGAACCGGCCGCTCAGCGACGTGCAATTGCGCGTCCATGACGCGATGCTGTTCCAGCGCCCGGTCATGTTGCGAACGACTGTGTTTAACAACGTACTGTATGCGGCTCAACATACATCGCCCGCAAATCGTAGTGCCGAAGCAGAGCAGCGGGCGGTGTTGGAAGCATTGAGAGCGGTCGGCCTCGAAAGTATTGCTGCGCGTCCGGCGCGGGTACTTTCTGGCGGCGAACAGCAGCGTATCGCGTTTGCACGCGCACTCGTTCGTCAACCTGAAGTGCTTTATTTGGACGAACCGACGGCAAGTCTGGACCCGCGCTCTGCGCGACAAATCGAAGACTGCGTCCAGCGCGCCGCTTCATCCGGTGTGACCATCGTCATGACCACCCACAACCTTGCACTTGCCAAGCGCATCGCCGAAAACATCGTGTTCTTGTGCGAGGGACGGATAACGGAGACAACACCCGCCAGCCAATTTTTTTCACAACCCCACTCGACCGAGGGTCGAAATTTTCTTGAAGGAGAAGCGATATGACAAAACAACTGAGACTGCAGGCTTTGAGCGTCGTTGGCGTATGTCTGGCCACGATCGGCATCAGCGCTGCAAATGCGCAAGAGCGATTCATTACCGTGGCATCGACGACCTCGACGGAACAATCCGGCCTGTTTGGCCATCTCTTGCCAATTTTTAAAAAGGATACGGGCATTGATGTCCGCGTTGTTGCACTGGGCACCGGGCAGGCGCTCGACACCGGTCGCCGAGGCGACGCTGACGTCGTATTTGTCCACGATAAGGTTGCGGAAGAAAAGTTTATCGCCGAGGGGTTTGGCGTTGAACGTATCGAAGTGATGTACAACGATTTTGTTCTGGTCGGGCCAAAGGCTGATCCGGCAAAAGCGAACGGGCGCGACATCTCCGTCGGGCTCAAGCGCGTTGCAGATAACAAAGCCGCCTTCGTCTCGCGCGGCGACAAAAGCGGCACCCACGCGGCTGAGTTGCGTTACTGGAAAGCCGCTGGCGTCGACCTAGACGCGACCAAGGGCGCTTGGTACCGCGAAACCGGCTCGGGAATGGGACCTGCATTGAATACCGCTTCCGCGATGAACGCGTACATCCTCACGGATCGCGGCACGTGGCTGTCATTTAAGAACCGCGGTGAACTCGCAATTCAGGTTGAAGGTGATGCCAAGCTGTTCAACCAGTATGGCGTCATGCTGGTAAACCCGGCAAAACATGCCCACGTCAAGAAAGACTTGGGCCAGCGCTTCGTTGACTGGCTTGTTTCAGCAGCGGGACAGAAAGCAATCGCCGATTACAAGATTGGCGGAGAGCAGCTGTTTTTCCCGAATGCCAAGCCACCGATGAAGAAGGCTGCCTAGGAGGCAGGTGCGTCGGCTAGCTGTTAAATACGACCTGGCCACGTTTGGTCAGGTCGTAGCCGGCAAGTGATGCGGCGTGACGAGCGAACGAATCCCCCATGATGCACGCAAACAGCCTTTGCACGTCTGCAGAAAAATACTCGCGCCGCGGCATCACGAGGTCAAACCGTTCGACCTTGAGCGGAATAAATCCTAGGCCAAAGTTGCGTGCTGCCGACTCGATGGCGAGCCCTG
>JBIIYQ010000083.1:0-13000 GCA_044346745.1 Usitatibacteraceae bacterium
GCAAAGGCAATCATCTGCCCGTTACCCGCCTGGTGAGTGTGGCCATCAAACGGATGACCGATTACAAACAATGGCCGCGCCCCACCTTCACCATCCCAACCGGCCCAGGGGTTTACCGGGTCGTAAACACGCTGTGGTAAACCGAGCGCTTGGAATAGCGCGGCGTAGAAGTTATTCGCGCGGTCGAAGTCGGTGACACCGATAAAGACGTGTGATAACACGGCGATCTCCTCGCAGCTTGCAGGGTACTTCTTGAAAACCCGTCGTCCCAGCGTAGGCTGGGACCCAGACCTTCGTAACTCATTGATAGTAGGATGGACTGGGCCCCAGCCTACGCTGGGGCGACGGAGCATTTGGAACCACCGTACTGTCTTGAAAACTCACCTATCTATGGGCATCTTCGGCTATAAATGCTTGAAGATTGCCGTCAATAAAGGAGTTTTGCAACGCGGTTGGGTACTTCCCCCTTTGGAAAAGGGGATCGAGGGGGATTTGCGGTGCCTGCTGCATGACGCGCCTAAAAATCTCCCTCCTGCTCCCTCGCTCACACTCTCCCTGTTTAGAAAAGAGGGAGGTGCTTCGCTCTGGGCGCGATAAGTGGAAAAAATGTAGCTTGAAAAATGTTCCGGGCAGCAGTGGGCGTAGGCCAGGGTCCAATCTCGATTTACCCTCTTGATAGCGAACCTGAGCCCCGGCCCGGCGCAAACCCTGTGGTTGTGCTCGGGCAGGTCAACTTGGGTCCCCGCCGTCGCGGGCAGGTCAACTTGGGTCCCCGCCGTCGCGGGCAGGTCAACTTGGGTCCCCGCCGTCGCGGGGACGGGGTTAGATTAACAGCCACTAAACCAATACTCCCCGCTCCTGCGGACAACCACAAGGGTTGCGCCGGGCGGGAGGCTAAGGCTAGCGCATTCACAGACACCTCAAAGGATTGAATCGCCCATGCGAGCGCTGTGCACTCAACCGTCGGCACGAGCTTAAGCCCTGCCCCTTCTACTGAATCCTGCCGTCCGAGATCGTCAACGTGCGCTGCATTTTGGCGGCGAGCGTCGGATCGTGGGTCACCATCACCAACGCCGTGCCGATCTTGGCGTTGAGGCGCAAAATCAAATCAAACACACCATCGGCGGTTGCACGGTCCAAATTTCCAGTCGGTTCATCGGCCAAAACACACGTCGGCCTTGTCACCAGCGCGCGCGCCACGGCCACACGTTGACGCTCCCCGCCGGACAACTCGCCGGGTTTGTGGGTGAAGCGATGTGAGAGCCCCACTTCACCGAGCATGTCGGCAGCTTCGCGTCGAATCTCGGCGTCGGTCAACACTCGTTTGCCGAGTTGCGCGCCGATCCAAAGCGGCATGGCAACGTTTTCGAGCGCGGTGAATTCGCCTAGCAGATGATGGAACTGATAGACAAATCCCAGCGCTTCGTTGCGTAAAGCGCCCTGCGCGATAGCAGACAGTGAGTCCATTCGTTGGCCGAGCAAGGACACCTCACCGGAAGTCGGTGCATCGAGACCACCAAGGATATGCAGCAAGGTGGACTTGCCGGAACCAGAGGCACCAACAATGGCGACGGTTTCACCCTTTTGAATTTCCAGCGAAATCCCCCGCAGCACCTCTACCCGTTGTTCACCTTGGTCGAAGGATTTGGTCAAATCGCGACATTGCAAAACGGCGGTCATCGCATGTGTCATCAGTCGTACCTCAATGCATCGACCGGGTTGACTTTCGAGGCACGCCAGCTCGGGTAGAGGGTTGCGACTAACGCAAGCACCAACGCAATGACAGCGGTGACCCACACGTCCGCCCAGCGCAAATCACTTGGCAGTGAACTCAAAAAGTAAATCTCCGGCGACAACACACGAAAGCCGAATGCGGATTCAACCGTGGAGACGATGGCGCCGACATTGAGGGCCAACAACACACCACCGATAACACCCAGCACCGTGCCTATTGCACCGACCAGCGCACCCTGCACCACAAACACCCGCATGATCATGCCGGGTGACGCACCGAGTGTGCGCAAGATGGCGATGTCTGGATGTTTATCACGCACCACCATGACGAGCGTTGAGACGAGGTTGAACGCTGCCACGGCAATGATGAGCGTGAGGATGATAAACATCATGCGTTTTTCGATTTCCACTGCGCGGAAGTAAGTGGCGTTCTCCACTGTCCAATCCTGCACGACACCATCAACTTTGAGGTTCTCTTGCAGACGACGCGCAATCGACCTCGCTTCGTTCACGTCTGCCACTTTCACTCGCAAACCGCTGACGTTATCTTCCAATCGAAACAGTACCTGCGCGTCGCGTAGGTGAATCAATGCGAGATTTGCATCGAATTCGTGGTTGCCAGACGAAAACACGCCAACCACGGTAAAGCTGCGTATCCGCGGCTGCATGCCAGCAGGGGTCATGGTTCCCTGTGGCGTAAGGAGCTGGAGACGATCTCCAACATTAACCATCAACGCCCGCGCCAGATAGGAGCCCAACACGATGCCATACTCGCCGGGTCGCAGATCGGTGGTCTTACCAATCCGCATTTTGACGCCGATGTCAGACACCGTCGCCTCTAGTTCTGGATCAATACCGCGTACGATGACCCCGCGCACATTTTGACCAGCCGCAAGTAGTCCCTGCCCGTTAACAAACGGTGCCACACCAGTGATGTCTTTCTGCGCGCGGGTCTCAGTCAACAGCTTCGGCCAGTCCGCCAGCCCCTTGTCGAAATTCAAAATCTGGATGTGGGATACCACGCTGATCATGCTGGCGCGAACTTCCTTCTGAAAACCATTCATCACCGACATAACGGTGATGAGCGCGGTGATGCCCAACGCGATACCGAGCATCGAGGCCAGGGAAATGAACGAGACAAAACCACTGCGTCGTTTGGCACGGGTGTAACGCAGGCCGATAAAGAAGGGAAGTGAACGCAAAATTTAGGGGGTTGGATGGCGAAATGGTGCCGCGTCGAAGTCTGCCACAAATGTGCGGATAATTCGGTATGGCGCAAATCAAATCATTCGACCAACCCAAACACCTGACGCTGCTGTTGTCGGACATGCTGCCGCCTGCTGGGTTCGCGCGGCCGGCACCGACGCCGGTGATCGACGCCCTGCTCCGCCGGAGTCGGGTACTGGCGGCAACACCAAGCGCACTTGAAGCCGCGCTGCTCCACGCCTTTGGCCTGCCTGCCACGACAGGTGTCGCACCCCTCACCCGCTTGGCGGACGTGGGTAGCCCTGCGGATCAAGCGTGGTTACGCGCCGATCCCGTCCACCTTGCCATCAGTCGCGATAACGCGCAGCTTTTTGATAGCCATGTCATCAACCCCAATGCGGAGGAGATGGCGGCGATTGCGGCAACCGTAAATGCGCATTTTGTGAACCAAGGCATCACCGTCGAGTTCCCCGATCCCGCGCGCGGCTACATTGCCACTGAGACAACCAACCTGCCGAAATCGACCTCACTTTGGGAAATGGCCGGGGCGAACGTCTTTGACAACCTGCCGCTGAGTAAGACCCGTACCAACTGGCGCGCCATCAGTAATGAAATGCAGATGTTGCTGCATGAACACCCGATCAACCAAACACGCGCAGCCAATGGCATTCCGGCGATCAACGGTTTGTGGATTTGGGGCGGGGGTAGTGTCGAGGCGGTTCTCTCTGCATCCGATCCCGCAACCGAGCCGCCGACCTTCAGCCATGTGTTTGCCCGTCTTGCGTTGGCACGCGGTTTGGCCATGGCAAAAGAACTCGCGTTAGCAACACTTCCGCCGCGTTTTGATGCCAACGTCATCGCGCCACATGCGCTGGTGGTGCTGCATATGGCTACACGTGAGATCCGTGGCCAATCGCGTGAAACTTGGCCCGCCGAAGTCGCAGCGATCGAGCGCGATTGGGTGGCACCAGCCGTTGCCGCACTAAACGCCGGCAAGCTTGATGCGCTGACGCTGCTGATACCGTGCGAGTCGGCCACACTCACCATCAAAGTCGCACGTAACGGTATCAAAGCGAAAGTATTGCGTTTGGCAGGAGCGTTGTCGGGCAAGAAGTCCCTAGCGGATTTCGCCTAACTGGTCGATCAGTATGCGAGAGATTCTCACCCGCAGTTTCGATCCTGCGGCCTACGATGGATTGGTGGCACGACACATCGATCCGCGAATGGCAAAACTCTATGCGGGACGGGGAGTTTCAGACACTTTTGCCTTGAACACCAAACTGGATGCGCTACTAGCTCCAAACCTGTTGGCACATATCGAGGACGCCGCCCGATATTTGGCAGACGCCATTGCCGCCAAACGGCGCATGTTGATCGTCGCTGATTACGACGCCGACGGCGCAGCGGCTTGTGCGGTCGGGATCCGGGCGTTACGCCAGATGGGAGCCATCGTCGATTTCATCGTGCCGAACCGGTTCACGCTTGGCTACGGCCTGACGCCGGAAGTGGTTGACCTTGCCCTTACCCACCACGCAGGCAAACCCGACATCATCATCACCGTGGACAACGGTATCGCAAGTGTTGACGGTGTGGCTCGCGCCAACCAGCAAGGTATCGATGTGGTGGTAACCGATCACCACCTGCCGGGATCGTCGCTGCCCGAAGCGGCGGTAATCGTGAACCCCAATCAGCCGGGCGACACCTTCCCGTCCAAGGGGCTCGCCGGTGTCGGCGTGATGTTTTATACGATGCTGGCGCTGCGGGTCGAGCTACGGCGTCGCGGCGCTTTTACGGGTGTGGGCACCATGGCGGGGGGGGAACCCAACCTCGCAGACCTGCTCGACTTGGTTGCGCTTGGCACCGTGGCAGACGTGGTCAAACTCGAACACAACAATCGGATTTTGGTTGAACAGGGCTTGCAGCGAATCCGTGCTGGACGCGCTTGCAAAGGCATCGCTGCGCTGCTAGCAGTCGGTGGGCGTGACGCCAGCCGTGCATCGACCTACGATTTGGGCTTTGTATTGGGCCCGCGCGTCAACGCCGCTGGCAGGCTGGAAGACATGTCTGTCGGTATCGCGTGTTTATTGACCGACAACACTGCAACCGCCACCCGCCTTGCCGCAGAACTTGACCATCTCAATCGCACCCGCCGTGTGATCGAAGCGGACATGAAAGTCGGGGCGGTGGCGGCGCTCGAGAGTATCGACATCCACAATCGCTACGCACTAGCGCTGTTCGAGCCGGGTTGGCATCAGGGGGTGGTGGGCATTTTGGCAGGACGGATTCGCGAACAGACGCACCGCCCGGTGATTGCGTTCGCGCAGGACAGCACGGGAGGACTCAAGGGATCTGGGCGCTCGATCCCCGCCTTGCATATGCGCGATGCGCTCGACCTCATCGCCAAACGGCACCCTACCCTCATCGAAAAATTCGGTGGTCACGCCATGGCGGCCGGGCTCACGATTCGAGAGTCGGCGCTGCCCGCCTTTGCCGCTGCGTTTGATGCCGTTGCGCGCGAACTGCTCACGCCGACAGACCTGCAGGAGCGCATCGAGACCGACGGTAATCTCGCGGCAGGTGAGCTTGACTTCGATTTTGTGCAGGCGTTGGAGGCTCAAGTCTGGGGACAGGGTTTTGTTCCGCCGAGTTATGTCGGAGGTTTCAAACTCTTGGAGCAACGTGTGGTCGGCGAAAAACACCTAAAACTCAAGCTCAGTCTCGGTGGAACCACATTCGAGGCGATGCGTTTTGGTTCGCCTGACGCGCTGCCCGCCAGTTTTGATGCAGTCTATAAGCCGTCCGTCAATACTTTTCGCGGTAATTCGGTGGTGCAGCTAATGCTCGACCACGTCGCTTAGCGCATAGGGAACCGGACGGCTCCTCTATAATAATTATCTCTTGAATTGCACACTAGAAGCAGACCATGGAAGCCGACCGCATCAACGCCATTTCCAACCAACTTTCCGATTTGTCCGCCCGTTTGGGCGAACTGCGGAGGTATCTTTGACTTCGACGCCAAAGTCGAACGGTTACAGGAAGTCACGCGGTTATCGGAAGACCCGGCGGTTTGGAGCGACTCCAAACGTGCGACCGAATTGGGCAAAGAAAAAAAGATGCTGGACGGCGTGGTCAACGCGATCAACACCGCCACCGCCGGCGTGAAGGACGGGCTGGAGCTGTTTGAACTCGCTAAAGCAGAAAGCGAGGACGACACACTCGAATCTATCGAAGCCGACGCCAAGGGTATCGAAGCGATCGTCGCGGATATGGAATTCCGCCGCATGTTTTCGCATCAGGCTGACCCGTACAATGCGTTTATCGATATCCAGGCTGGCGCCGGAGGCACCGAAGCGCAGGATTGGGCATCGATGTTGCTGCGGCAGTATTTGCGCTACGCCGAACGCAAAGGTTTCAAGACGGAAATTCTTGAGGAGTCGCCCGGTGAAGTCGCCGGACTCAAAAGTGCGTCAATCAAAGTCACCGGCGAATACGCCTACGGTTATCTGCGCTCTGAGACGGGTGTTCACCGGTTGGTGCGCAAGTCGCCCTTCGATTCGTCCGGCGGACGTCATACCTCGTTTGCGTCGTTGTTTGTCTATCCGGAAATCGACGACTCGATTGAAATTGAGATTAATCCAGCTGACCTTAGGATCGACACCTTCCGCGCCTCTGGTGCCGGCGGCCAGCACATCAACAAAACCGATTCGGCAGTTCGTATCACCCACGCACCAACCGGTGTGGTGGTGCAGTGCCAGAACGATCGTTCACAACACCGCAACCGCGCCGAGGCAATGGCGATGTTGAAGTCCAAACTTTATGAGTTGGAGATTCGCAAGCGCCAGTCCGAGCAAGACAAACTGGAAGCAACCAAAACCGACGTGGGTTGGGGACATCAGATTCGTTCGTACGTGTTGGATCAATCGCGCATCAAAGATTTGCGTACCAACGTCGAGATCAGCAATACGCAAAAAGTACTCGACGGTGACCTTGATCCGTTTATCGAAGCTAGTCTGAAACAAGGCGTTTAGGGGAATATTCCATGACCGATGCCTTTGAAACCGTTCAACCCAAGCAGCCGCCAATTGAGGAGCCGGCGTTTTACAACGACCTCTCGGCGACGTTGGAGCACGCTTGGAAGCTGCTCGATAGCGGCACCAAAGACCGGCGCTCCGGATTTCACGCACCGGTGGTGGCGAGCATCGGTCTGGATGGTTCGCCGCAACAGCGCACGATGATTCTGCGCAAGGTCGAAGTTGGTAATCGGCAACTACGATTTAATACCGATATTCGCTCCACCAAATTGCAAGAGATCAAGGCATCACCGGCCGTCTCGGTGCTGGCCTACAGTGTTGCCGACAAGGTGCAGCTGCGCATGACCGGTGTCGCCCGTCTCGACGCGTCATCTGCGTTGGCGGACGCCGTGTGGTCGGCAATGCGCGACCAATCACGCGTTGCCTATGCCCAACCGGCAATCCCGGGTGCAACGATCAAGGCGCCGGAGGCTTATGTGCCACCGTTGGAACTTCGTGCGAGTGAGCCGGCAGCCGTGACCGCACGCGAACACTTCTGCCTACTGCACGTCGAGATCACCTCGCTCGAATGGGTGTATCTGCACCTTCATGGCAATCGGCGCGCACATTTTTGCTGGCCCAACGGGGTTCTCGAATCCCGCTGGTTGGCCCCCTAGTTCCTTTATTGGTAACCATCATGACGGATCAAACCTCCCCCAACGCTGGTAACGCAAACGCGCCGCACATCGACGAAAACCATGTCATTGCCGAGCGTCGGCAAAAGCTGGCCGCCACTCGCGAAAAAACCGGCGGCCATGCGTTTCCGAATGACTATCGCCCGGAGCATAGCGCCGCAGATTTGCACGCCGAATTCGGTGAGCGGACTAAGGAAGACCTCGAAGCCAACAAGTCACCGCTAATGCGCGTTGCCGGCCGCATCATGCTGAAACGCGTGATGGGCAAAGCGTCATTCGCCACCATCCAAGACCCGACCGGACGCATCCAGTTGTATGTGAATCTCGAAGGCGTTGGCGAGGCTGCGCTCGAAGAATTCAAACACTTCGACTTGGGCGACATCGTGGCCGCAGAAGGTGTGATGTTCAAAACCAAAACCGGCGAATTGTCGATCAACGTTTCATCGGTACGCCTTATCACCAAGTCGCTGCGTCCGTTACCGGAAAAATTCCACGGCCTCACCGATACCGAACAGCGGTATCGCATGCGGTACGTGGATTTGATGGTGAATCCAGATGTCAAACGCACCTTTGAAGCCCGCTCAAAAATCGTCGCTGAAATTCGCGCATTTATGGTCGCGGCTGGCTACCTTGAAGTTGAGACGCCGATGATGCACCCCATCCCGGGTGGTGCCGCAGCCAAGCCATTCATCACGCACCACAACACGCTCGATATGCAGCTCTACCTGCGTATCGCCCCCGAGCTATACCTGAAGCGCTTGGTGGTTGGCGGTTTTGAGCGTGTTTTTGAAATCAACCGCAATTTCCGCAACGAAGGCATGAGTGTGCGCCACAATCCGGAATTCACCATGATGGAGTTCTACATCGCGTGGCGCGACTTTCATCACCTCATGGAGTTCACCGAAGAAATGTTCCGCACGGTGGCGACCAAAGTCATCGGCAAAACGTTGTTCGAGTATCAGGGCATGCAAATCGATTTCAGCAAGCAGTTTGATCGCCTGACCATGCCGCAAGCGGTGAAGAAGTATTTCCCTGAATACGCCGACACCAATCTCGATAACTTCGAAACCTTGAAAACACTCTGCCGAAAGCATCACGCAGAAGTGAAAGCCAACGATACCGTCGGCACGTTGCAGCTCAAGTTGTTTGAAGATACGGCTGAGTCCAAACTCATTCAGCCGACTTTCATCGTGGACTACCCGGCGGAAGTTTCCCCACTCGCGCGTCGCAATGACAAAAACCCGGCGATTACCGACCGCTTCGAGCTATTCATTGCGGGTCGCGAAATTGCCAACGGCTTCTCGGAGCTAAACGATGCAGAGGATCAAGCCGCGCGCTTCTTGGAGCAGGTCAAGGCCAAAGACGGCGGCGACGAAGAAGCTATGCACTACGACGCGGACTTTGTCCGCGCTTTGGAGTACGGCATGCCGCCGACGGCGGGCGAAGGTATTGGTATCGACCGACTGGTCATGTTGCTCACCGACTCGGCGTCGATTCGCGACGTAATTTTATTCCCGCAGCTGCGCCCGAGCGAGGTAGACAAGTAAGGCACCCCTAACTGCCAGGCCAGCCAATTGGGAGCTTCTAAAAACCTCGAAATTGCCTCAATACCGCACTTCCACACGGAGGTGCGCGATGGCAAAAACGGCTGGCGGTACACCAGTATGTCTATGCCTATGGAGCGGTGAGCATTGGCGACGGCGGTTTCAACTGGCTGGTTTTGCCCCACGTCAACGGCGACTGCATGGCGCTGTTTCTGGCCGAGATCGCCGCGCGTTACCCGAATGAGAGCATCGTCGTGTTGCTCGATGGGGCGGGGTGGCACAAAAGCCAAACAGTGACGCTCCCAGCCAATATTGGCCTGCTCTACTTGCCGCCGTACTCACCTCAAATCAATCCGGTTGAACATCTCTGGGAGGAGCTGCGCGAGAAGCACTTCCACAATCATGCCTTCGATAGCCCAGACGCGCTGGAGGATCCGCTAGTCGCAGGATTGGCAGCGCTTGAGAAAAACCCGCAGCGTGTTCGCTCGGTCTGCGATTGGGAGTGGATAATTAAGGAGACTTCTAATGCGAATTGGGATTACTGCTCTGTATTGCCTACTCGCCGAACATGCGCTGTTTCAACTCGCGCCGCTCCTGCGCCTCGATACTGAGCGTGGCTGTTGGCCGGGCCAACAAACGCGGAATGCCAATTGGCTCGCCGGTCTCCTCGCAGTAGCCATACTCTCCTTCGTCGATACGGATAATCGACGCTTCCACCTTCTTTAACAACTTACGCTCTCGATCGCGTGCGCGCAGTTCCAAGGCATGCTCTTCCTCAAGCGTTGCCCGGTCGGCCGGATCCGGCACGATTGCGAGCTCGCGAAGATGTTCGGTCGTCTGGCCGGCGTTTTCGCGCAGTTGCGACTGCAACTCAAGCAGACGTTGCTTGAAAAAAGCCAGCTGCTCCTTAGACATGTACATTTCTTTAGGTTGCTTAAGGATCTCCGCCTCAGAAAGGTAGCCAGCAACCCCGACTGTCTTCGGGTTGAACGGCAGAACGTTGCTGGTATGCGCCTTCACGGTCATCGATTTCGGCAGTGCTCGTGTCGGCACCGGAATTGTGACAATCGGCACGGTTGGGGGGGCGGCCACGAAGGTCGCACGGGACGAAGCTTTGCCCACAGGGGTCTTTGGACGCTCTAGTGAAGCGGGTACCGATGTAGGTGCCTTTCCTGGTTTGGCCGCTTGCTTTACTCCCATCTCCAAGGGCGGTGCGGCATTGACACCAGACTGAGCAATTGCTTTTGCGGTCGCAGCATTTGTCGTCGAGCTCTTTAATGTCACTTTTGGTGGTGCTTTTGAAAGTTTAGACGGGGATTTTTTGTTAGGGGCCTTGGTGGCGACTTTTGACAGTGCTTTTGCCTTAACCCCCTTTGGCGTCGCCTTGACTCCCTTGGCTTTTGACTTCGATACGAGATTCGTCTTCGCGTTGGCGGGTGTTGTCTTAGGTGCTAGCTTTGTCTTTTTTGGCACTTTTGCCTTCGCGGCTGGATTTGCATTGGTGATCGCCTGCCCCTTCGCTGCGGGCTTGGCGAGCGTTTTCCGCTCGACAACCTTGACTGCCTTTGTGACCTTTGCTGATCGCCCGCTTACCTTAGTCTTGGTCGCCGTCTTGCCTTTTTTTGCAGTGGCCAACTTGATCTCCTAAGCAGTTTCCTTCTGTTTTCGTTACCACCCGTGGCGGGCGGCGGAAATACGAAAACGCGTAAGTCTACTGAAACTAGAGGCCAAAAACAACGACTCATTCGCTAATTGCAATTGCTTGACGAATAAGCATTTTCCAAGTGGGCAACTTGGCTTTGTCATTACGTCGAATAAGTTCTTGAGGTGGCGCGCCAACAGAGTGGCTCGACAAAAACCAGAGGCCACAAAAGACATCGGGCGGCAGCGCCAAACGCGGCCTGCTGCCCGACAAGCGGTCCGCGCCGTTTCCTGATCTAGGCGGCCTTCTCTTCGCTTGGTCGCGTCAACCAACTCGCGATAATTGCAATGGTCAAGATTGCCGCGACCACACCCAGCGATACGAATACCGGGATCTTGAACCAGTCAACGATCAGCATCTTGGTGCCCACAAAGACCAATACCAGCGCCAGCCCGTAGGACAGCAGATGGAAGCGGTTAGCGAGATCGGCCAATAAGAAGTACAACGCGCGCAGTCCGAGGATGGCGAAGATGTTGGACGTCATCACAATAAACGGATCTTCCGTAATGGCGAAAATTGCCGGAATCGAGTCCACCGCGAACACGATATCGGTGATGCCAATCATGATCACCACTACAAACATCGGCGTGAAATAGCGCACGCCATTCTTGATGATCGAGAATCGATCACCGTGAAAGTCGTCCGTCAGCTTCACATGTTTGCGGATAAATTTAAGCAGCGGATTCTGATTCAGGTCAGGTTTGGAGTCCGCGAAAATCAACATCTTTACGCCAGTGGCAAGCAAAAATGCACCAAAAACGTACAAGATCCAGTGGAACTTCGCGACCAGCCAGGCGCCGATCAGAATCATGATCACACGCAGCACGATCGCGCCGATTACGCCGATCACGAGCGCACGCCGCTGTTGTTCCGCAGGGACAGCAAAGAACGTAAAGATCATCAAGAAGACAAAGATATTGTCGACTGACAACGATTTTTCAATCAGGTAGCCGGTCAGAAATTCTGTCGTTTTGAGGTTTGCCAGTTCGCGCGAAAATGAGCCGTCAAGGTAGAACCATAGAAGCCCGGCGAAGACAAACGAAAGGCAGATCCACAGGATCGACCAACCGAGCGCCTCCTTGACCGTCACTTTCTGACCGGCCTTTTTATCGAGTACGACGAGGTCGATTGCAAGCGCAATCACCACAAATAACGCAAATCCGGACCACATCCAGACGTTGCCAATTGTTTCAAACATGAAGCTCCCCTGTGTTGGATTGAGTAAGTGCCGATGACGATCGCCACCAAGCCCCCTTCCAACCCGCCTAGGCGAGCCAGAACACGTCAAATCCACACAATTATCCTGCGAGAGCGGGATCCTTTGCGGCGTCCACATGACGTGCAAAGGTCTTGTTCATGCCTGAACGGGTCAGGCACTGTCGGCACCGGAGTCAGACTGACTCGTATTGACGATGCGGACATTTCGAAATGCCGACGAAACCCGGCAGCCCGAACGAACTACTCCCCTTTGAAGGTACCTTATGCCGCGTAAGCTTATGAAACAGCGCGCTTTTACGGCAACGGGCGTAAAGCAGACCGTCCTTCAACTAAAAAGTTCAAAAAAGCTGCAAATAATCGCGATTAGTCCGCCGATCCCACCAAAAGTTGTGTTTAATCGAAACAAGAATCATTCTTGTTAAAATACGACTCCGGCACCCTACTGCCAATACGCCAATACATTGGCCGATTCGCGCGCCAAACCAAGATGGACAGCAACTGATGCAATCCACCACCACAAGCCATGCGATCCCCATGACGGCGCGGCCACGCCGACGTGGGACGTTCTGGTTTGCTGCGGCAATCGCGATCGCACTATTGTTGCCGCTGGCAAGCGTGTTAACGAGCGTCTTTCAAGCTGACCAAGGTGCTTGGCAGCACATTCGCTCAACAACGCTAGCCGACCTCGTTAGCAATTCAGTATTGCTACTCACGTTGGTAGGAATCGGCGCCGCATCAATCGGCACGGGTGCCGCTTGGTTAACAGCCAAGTACAACTGGCACGGTCGCCGAACGGTCGAGTGGATGTTGGTACTGCCGCTCGCCATGCCCGCCTATGTCATGGCCTACACCTATACCGATCTGTTGCAGTACGCGGGCCCCGTGCAAAGC
>JBIIYQ010000209.1:0-4020 GCA_044346745.1 Usitatibacteraceae bacterium
ACCAATCACCAATGGATTTCAACGCAGCCTTTATAAAAACATTAAAGCAGGAGAAAATCTAACTCGCAACCTCAACACGCCAATCCATGGCGTCCGGATTTTTGAGCCTCTCCAGTACTGAGCATTGAGCTACCGTGGCTCGATGAGGTCACTCGGCCAACTGTGCGCCGCCGACTGCCAGTCGTGCTTTCAGCAGACGAAGTCTCCGCCATCCTTTTGCGGCTCACTGGCCATCACTCGGTTCTCGGCAAGCTGCTTTACGGGACGGGCATGCGCATCAACGAGGCGCTGCAACTGCGCGTGAAGGATATTGACTTCGCGCATCGCGCCATTGTGATTCGCGAAGCAAAAGGATTCAAGGATCGTGTGGTTATGCTACCGAGCACGCTGGAGGAGCCCCTCCGAGCGCAGTTAGCTCATGCACGAGCAGTTTGGACACGCGATAACGCAGTTTCACGTGCCGGCGTTTTTCTACCGCACGCACTTGAGAAGAAATATCCCAACGCGGGGAAAACGCTTGCATGGTTTTGGGTGTTTCCTCAGGCCGAGGTGTCGGTCGACCCACATTCCGGCATCGAGCGGCGGCATCATCTCTACGATCAGACGTTTCAGCGCGACTTCAAACGCGCGCTGGTCGCGGCGCAGATTGCCAAACCCGCAACGCCGCACACCCTGCGCCACTTCTTCGCCACCAATCTACTTCAATCGGGCTACGACATCCGCAGTGTGCAGGAACTGTTGGGGCATTCGAGCGGGGATACGACCATGATTTACACCCATGTGCTAAACGTTGCTGGTCGCAGCGTGGTGAGCCCGCTCGACCGTATGTGACGCGCAAACATCGCGCTGACCATGCCGCAGGCCTAGACCGAAGCGCTGACGCAAATCTGAAACCTTTCTGTTGCGTCGATTCATCGACCCTACAGCGCCTGATTCTTAGGTTAGCTTCTTAGCGGTAGGACAGAAATTCTGCGCCGTTAGGTATGCATAACTCATGCATACTTCTTGCGTCTGAATGCGTTTCAGCGCATACTTATGCATCATTTCCGAACGCCTCAACAAGGTCCCACCATGGAAGCTACTGTTGCCGAACGCGGCCAGATCACCCTCCCAAAAGAAGCGCGTGACAAGCTCGGGCTTTCGCCGGGCACCAAGTTAGAAGTCGAGATCAAGAACGGTCAGTTGCTGCTACGCAAAAAAGTGTCCCTTCAGATGAGCAAATGGGTCGGCAAGTTCAGCACCAACGGACAATCAACCGACGAAGTCATGGAAGAATTGCGTGGCCGCCCCTTCCCGTGGACCGGGTCGTCCGAGGACAAACGCATCGCCAACTTGCCGCAGGATGAGGCAGTCAAAGTGCTGAAAGCCCGGCGTAAGAAACAATGATTAGCGCCATTGATTCGAGCGTCCTCTTTGACATTGTCAAAGGCACGCCAGAAGCAGAACCATCTCTTCAGGCCTTAACCGCCGCTGCACAACGTGGCGTCACATGCGTTTCGGCCCCTGTCGTCGCCGAATTGGGAAGATACTTTGGCAAGACCGGGCAGTTACAGGAATTTTTTGTCGATGCGGGCATCGTTTACAGCGAGATTTCATTTGATTCCGCACTCACCGCATCGACGCTTATGCACGAATACGCCATGAACCGTGGAAGCAAAGCGCGTGTGGCGGCCGACTTTCTGATCGGTGCGCACGCGATGCTTCAGGCTGACTGCCTGATCACACGCGACAACGTTTTTTTCCGCGATTACTTTAAAGGCCTCAAAATCATCAATCCCGCTGCGTAACGTCTTCTTTACGCTTTTTTGCCCGAAGGAATAAACATGCCACACAACACCCACAATACCTTGCAGTCATTCACCCTTGCCAGCGGCAAAACCGGCCAGTACTACTCGCTGCCGGAATTGGCAAAAACCTACCCGAACGTGGCCAAGCTGCCGATCTCAATTCGGATTGTGTTGGAAGCGGTGTTGCGTAACGTTGATGGCAAGAAAGTCACCGAAGAACACGTCAAACAACTCGCCAACTGGCAGCCGAACGATTCACGCACCAACGAGATCCCGTTCATCGTGGCACGTGTCGTACTACAAGACTTCACCGGCATTCCACTACTCGCCGACTTGGCCGCGATGCGGGGTGTGGTGAACAAACTTGGCAAGAACCCCAAAGTCATCGAGCCATTGGTGCCGGTCGATTTGGTGGTTGACCACTCGGTACAGATTGACCACTACGGCAACAAGGACGCGCTTGATCTGAACATGAAGTTGGAATTCCAACGCAACGTCGAGCGTTATCAATTTATGAAGTGGGGCATGCAGGCCTTTGATACGTTCAAGGTCGTCCCACCTGGCATCGGTATCGTGCATCAAGTTAACTTGGAATACCTTGCGCGCGGTGTACATAACAAAGCAGGTGTGTATTACCCAGACACCTTGGTAGGTACCGATTCACACACCACCATGATCAACGGCATTGGTGTGGTTGGTTGGGGCGTGGGTGGTATCGAAGCCGAAGCCGGCATGTTGGGCCAGCCGGTGTACTTCTTGACGCCAGATGTGGTCGGCGTAAACCTCACCGGCAAGCTGCGTGAAGGTGTGACGGCGACCGATTTGGTCTTGACCGTCACCGAAATGCTGCGCAAAGCCAAGGTCGTCGGCAAGTTTGTGGAGTTCTTCGGCGAAGGCACCGCGTCGCTGGCGCTGCCTGACCGCGCAACCATCGCCAACATGGCACCTGAGTACGGTGCAACGATGGGCTTCTTCCCGGTTGACGACACTACCGTTGATTATCTGAAGTCGACCGGCCGCACGGCAGACGAAATTGATGCCTTCACGGCCTACTTAAAAGCACAAGGTATGTACGGTGTACCGATGGCAGGTGACTGCAACTACTCGACCTCCCTAGCACTCGACCTCGATTCCGTGCGCGCTTCGCTCGCCGGGCCGAAGCGTCCGCAAGACAGAATCGAATTGGGCAACATGAAGTCGCAGTTCACGTCGCTTTTCTCGAAGCCACCGGCAGAAAATGGTTTCGCTAAATCGGCGGACGACCTCAACAAACGTTTCGCCACCAAAGACGGCATTGAGATTGGTTCGGGCGATGTGTTGATCGCCGCAATCACCAGCTGCACTAACACATCGAACCCCGGTGTGTTGTTGGCCGCTGGCTTACTCGCCAAGAAAGCGGTTGAAAAAGGCCTTACGGTCAAGCCTCATATCAAGACCTCCCTTGCTCCCGGCTCGCGTGTGGTCACGGACTACCTGACCAAAGCCGGTCTGTTGCCCTACCTCGAAAAGCTCGGCTTCTTCCTGGCAGGTTACGGCTGCACCACCTGTATCGGTAACGCCGGTGACCTCACGCCTGCTTTCAATGAAGCCATCACCGGCAACGACGTAGTTGCCGCTGCGGTGCTCTCGGGTAACCGCAACTTCGAAGCGCGAATTCATCCAAACATTCGCGCCAATTTCTTGGCTTCCCCACCACTGGTGGTGGCCTACGCCATCGCCGGTACGGTGCTGAAGGATTTGGAAACCGAGCCACTCGGCATGGGTACCAACGGCCCGGTGTTCTTGAAGGATGTTTGGCCGACCTCGCATCAAGTCGCCGCCGTGATGGGTTTCGCCAAAGATCCGGCGACCTTTCAACGTCTGTATTCAAATCTCGGCGCGGATAATCCTTTGTGGCAGAACATCAAAGGCGTGACCGGTCAGGTTTACGATTGGCCAACCTCCACCTACATCGCAGAGCCGCCGTTCTTCGGTGAGAATTTTGGTATGCACGCCGGCACGGCAAAAGATGTGACCGGCGCACGCGCCCTCGGCATCTTCGGCGATTCCGTCACCACCGATCATATTTCTCCAGCGGGTTCATTCAAAGAGACCACACCTGCCGGAAAATATTTAGTTGGCCATAACGTCATGAAGGCGGACTTCAATAGTTATGGCGCGCGTCGCGGCAACCACGAAGTGATGATGCGCGGCACCTTCGCCAACGTGCGTATCAAAAACTTGATGCTGCCCG
>JBIIYQ010000084.1:0-12939 GCA_044346745.1 Usitatibacteraceae bacterium
CCCGTGCCGAAGCGTTAAAGGCCATCACGCTTTACCCAGCACAGATCTTGGGAGTGGCGGATAACCTGGGTTCTCTTGAAGTCGGCAAGCTGGCGAACTTCTTTGTTAGCGATGGTGACCCGCTCGACATTCGTACCAACGTTGAACGTATCTATATCGGTGGCCGTGAATTGCCGCTGGAAGACAAACAAACGCGGTTGAACAAAAAATACGAGCAGAAATATCAGCAGCTCGACGCGAAGAAGGCGGGCGCAGCAAAATAACAAAAGCCCAATACTGACGAGCGTTTTCAGAAATAAATGCTTGGAGACGCCCGTCAAATAAAGAGTTTGCTTTTTGGGAACTTCTAAAAACCCCGTCATTCCCGCGCAGGCGGGAATCCAAGTTTGTGTAAAGCGTTGATGCGGTAAGAAAATTGGATTCCCGCCTGCGCGGGAATGACGAATTTTTGGGGTTTTTAGAGTTTCCATTTTGGGAACCTCTATGGATTCGGCAACTAAAAATGAACAATTAAGAAAACCCCGTTCCCGCCTACAACCATAAGGGTAGTGCCGGGCGGGAGCCTAATATCGGAATCTGCCGCATTAAAAAAATTGGGTTCCCGCCTACGCGGGAACGGCGGTGGCTGAAATGGTTTGCAATATTTAATTGCCGGATCAATAAAAACCTCAAATTTGCCGTCATTCGTGCGTACAACCACAAGGGTTGCGCCGGGCAGGAATCCCTTCCATGATACTTTCAATGAGTTACGAGGGGCTGAGTCCCTGCGCAGTTACCAAACTACGCAAGGACGACGGGATTTTTAGAAGTTCCCCACCCTCTTTTAGGGCCTGTTACCAGCGGCACCAAGACGTTGCGGCTTGACCCTTAGGCATCCTTACCGCAGCACTTCTTAAACTTCAGCCCGCTGCCACACGGGCAAGGGTCGTTGCGACCAACCTTGGGTGTCGGGCGGACGAATGGCAGCTGCGCTTCTTCTGGGAAGCCATCAAACTCATCATCATTGAGCGCGGCCCGCGCATCGCGGTCTGCTTGTTCCACAAAGGTCGCCCATGTTGCGAACTCTTCAGTGAGTTGGCCGTAGTAGCGATGGAATTTATCCTCATATTCGCCGCTGCGGATGGGCGCGGTAATCTCATCTCGAATGTGTTCGAGCGAATCGCAGAATTGATCTAGCGGTAGTGTGGTCCGCCACACTTCAATATCGGGCAGGTACTCAGCGGCGCGCAAATCCGTCAAGGTCGAGATTAACGATTCCAGTGCTGTTGTATCCTCGTTGCAATGGCGAACCGCCTCAGCCTCGATTTTAGCGAGGCCACGGGTCCAACTCTTAAGCGAGTCAAGATCAGCATCGCCCTCGTGAGCGCGAATACACAGCGCATCGATCGCCGCCACGCGACACCACACGGACAACTTTCGATTCTCCGCAACGGCGCGCAGTCTGGCTTCGCTGGTTGGATCGGATGCATCAAACGTGCACGCCAATGCGCGAGGCAAGTTGCTTGTTGTTCCGTCCCCCATCAACGCTTCGTTGATTTCTTCAGGAAAATAAAGCGTTTCTAGCAGCGGCGCAAATGCGCGGGTATCGCGCATATCGGAGGCCAGGCGATAGGCGAACTCATAGACCATATCACCGTCGGCATAGGTCAACGGGTCGGCCACCGCGTCGCAGAGTTCCTCGATAAATGCGGTGCCAACGATCGGCCAGTTAGCCTTCGCCAGCGCGACGGCCTCGAATGGAAAGTCGATGGGGTTGGCGAAGGCGTCGAACAGGTCGTCGATGAGCGCTTCGTCGGCTTCTGATAGGGGCATGCTTTCAGCCGACACTGACGGGCACCAGTGTCATCGTGTCGTTGCCAAAAATATCGATCACCTTCACGGCCACTTTGTAGCGGCCCGGCATTTGGTAGGTGTGCTGAGCGGTGATGAGTTCGAGCTTACGGTTCTGGCGCGTGCGGAAGCTCTGCCACTCATTTTCAAAAATGTAGCCGCCTGTCCAGCGGTCTTCAAAGTCAGTCAGCTCGCCCTGCACCGGATCCACGCCGGGTAGCGTGCCTTCCAGCCCCATTCCTTTCGGCACTTTGATGATTTCTTTGCGCTGCTCGTAATCAAAATCCACTGCCCAATAGTCAACCCAATCAGTCCACTCTTTTGTGAGTACATCCCGCGTGATGACGCCGTTTTTGTCCTTGCTGATTTTGATGAGTTGGCCTTGCTCACATACCACCTCACTCTTGCCTTCTTTCATTGCGGCGATAGCAGCTTCAGCGGCACCTTGCGAGTAATAGACCGAAAAATCGGTCAGTTCAATTTGGATGGTGAGCTTGTCTTTGGCTGATAGCTTTTTGCCGGCCTCCGCCTTGGCATGGCGCACAGCCGCTTCGACAAAGCTGATGTCATGGAACACCACCTGACCGCGATCGACTGCGCGCTTGTCGAACACTTCTGCCGGGATGTATTTGGGGGTGAGATCGATACCCTTGCTTTTCGCTTCTTCCAACGCGGCTGGGAAGAGGCCCATCTCGAACTCGAATGCCAACACATCGGCGCGGGACGCACCGCGCTTGCGGCATTCAGTGATGACTTCTTCGACGAACAATCGCCCCACCGGCAGATTGATCGGCCCCACCACCACCAGCCGACCGGAGTTCTTGCCGTGGAAGAAACTTTCGCCTTGCAACGGCTCGGCTTTGTAAGCGCGCAGGATCAGCTCGCGGAATTCACGCTCCTTGGTGGCCAGCGCTTCGGCTTTTTGTGTACCGGCGAGGCGGCCGGATACATTCAGATAGGCTTGCCGCTCGTAGCGGCCCAAGTTCAATACTTCGAAGGCGCGGAAGTTTTTGTCGGCGGCCTTCAACTCGCGTTGCACACCGATTAGGCGTTTGCGCGTGGTGTGAATGCCGAATTTGCCGAGGTCGCTCGCGATCCATCTACGACCAAGTTTTTCGGCAACCGCAGCAGTAGTGCCAGAGCCACAGAAGAAATCGGCGACGATATCACCCTCGTTCGAAGAAACTTTGATGATTCGCTCAAGCAATGCTTCGGGCTTCTGGGTCGGATACCCCACCTTTTCTTTATTTGCTGGGCCAGTTGGCACCTTGATGTCGGTCCACCAATCTGTAACCGGCGTTCCACGATCAACGTCAACCATTACGCCTTTATGAATACTTTGCATTCTCTTGGCCGTCAATTCGTTGTACGGCTTGTACTGCGTATTGAAGATGTGTGAATCGCCCCGTCTGTACTTGAAGATCGTGTCATGCTTGCGTGGGAAATCATCGACGGGAATTGCTCCGCCGCTATAGGTCCAAATGATCTCGTTGCGGTGATGATCCCTACCAAATACTTCATCCATCGCAAGCCGTAGGAAGCTGTTGACACGGTAATCGCAGTGCACGTAAATGCTGCCGTCCTCGGCCAGCAAATCCCGCATCAAAATCAGCCGCTCATAAATCATGCTGATAAATGAGTCCGCGCCACGTCCCCAAGTATCGCGATATGCGATCTGCTCCAGCAGATTCGCTTCCTTGTGAAAAGTCTCGCCGCCGATCTCGATGTCCATCGAAAAATCCGCGCCGACATCGAAGGGCGGATCGATGTAGATGAGCTTCAAGCCACCCGCATCCTCGATCTGGCGACGCAGCGCACCTGACTTGAGCGAGGAGAGAATCAGCTTGTTGTCGCCCCAGATGAGTTTGTTGGTCCAGCCCTTGTGCTGGCGACCGCGCGAATCGAATAGGTCTTCCTGTATTTTGGTTTCGGTGCGCGGCTCGTCGATATGTTCCAGCGACTGGAATGGCAGCACTGTGGTGCAGACGTCGCGTGTCTTGCCGTTCCACACCAGTTCCACTTCGCGCTTGTCCTCGAACAGGATGAAGCGGTATTTCTCCGGCAGAGGCTTGCCCTGCTGGATGAGCTGGGTGAGGTCGCGCTTTTCGGCGTCGGAGAGTTCGTAGGCGGGCTTGGTGGTAAATACACGGGCCATGGGCTAAACAGCGCTTTCTGAGTGCTAACGGATTTCTAAAGGGCAAAAACTAGTGCAGGCTTGATTCGGGCGCTTTATAACTTATTGATTGCATGGCGATATTCTGGCTTTCGGTTTTGGCTAAAGGGTTTTATGCACATCTCATGTTTTAGCGGCCACTCTGAGGCGGGGTTTGTATTGCTTGGGGCGTTGGTTGGCTTGGTTTTTCTTTGTTTAAACGCCGGGAATTTGGTACGCCTAAACAAAGAGAAACGACTTTTGAATCAACAATTTAACTTACGACTGTCACAGGATTCTTTGTTTAAGGAGGGCTCTATCCATGAATGTAAATCAAAGTAACAAAGGCAATCATTGACGGCGCCATGCTGGGCTACTCGCTTGGCGTCGCTTTTATTGCAACTTCGTACAATTGATTAAGTACGACCGTTATCTCTGCGTCGAGCTGATCAAGTGGGATGACTGCGGCAAGGCCATGGTAGTCACGTTTGAATGTTCTCTGAGGGGTGCCAAGCAGCTCATTGAAGAGTTTGAAAAGTGGATCGAGGAAATCATCCGTGACCTTAATGTCAGCACCCCATGGATCTGGTTTGCCAACCAGTTTTAGCGCGGCCTCTAATTCGGCCAAACAATGGTCTAGGACTTGCACTCGATGCCGCCGCTCCGCTTCGTCGAGAAGAACGTTCTCCCGAAGTCCTATTTGCACATAAGCGCGCAGACTTTCGGGTGTCACCAGATAGTTCTCGACTTCACGTCGCGACCACATTCTTTCGACAAGCGGACTACCTGACTGTAGTTCCTTGTCGACTCGATCAAGTAGTAGAAACCCAACAAGATCGGGCTTGGCTTCGCGCAGGCCAAAAAAATGGTCGCGGGCTCCTTGCGGAATATTGTTGTCAAGATACTGTGCAGGCACCTTGCTGCTGAGCACTGCGGCCGCGGGATGGTTCAAGCGCTCGGCGAGCGCGCGCAATATGGCCAAATCTGTCGATCCCTCAAGGTAGAGCATCCAGCCATTTTGTTCGGCCAGATAGTAGTCCGCCATCCGAATGGATTCGAGCGCCTTCTTTACTTGGCTGCGTGATCGTGTATCGATGCGATGCGGACGTCCTACGAATGCCACAACAACATCGCGCTCCGCCGCTTCTTGCAGGATCACTTCGGAGTGACTGGCGGCAATGATCTGGGATCCGGTTGTTGCAGCTATATCTGTAAGTAGGTTGTATATGTCTCGCTGGCGGAGTATTTCTAGATGCGCGTCCGGTTCGTCTAAGAGCAGAACGGCTCCTGGATTGGCCAAGATGAACGCAAGGAGCAACAGAACCTGTTGGCACCCTCGTCCAGAAGAAGACAAGTCAAGTTCTACACCATTTTTTTCGCGGTACGTCAGCGTAAGTTCGCTACGCTCTTTCAAATAAACTGGCTCATTCAGCGTAATTTGGAACATGCTTTCAATGCTTTTTACCAGCGTCTTCCACCCTGCCTTATCCTCTTTTGCAAACAGCTGCCAACATAAATTCCGCAAGACCTGCGCGGTCTGGCCTTCACCAATCAGAAGGCTGATTTCGCCAGGCTCTTTTCTAAACTCGCGCTCGGTTAGCCCGGACATTGGCGGTAGGAAAACGACGTTATGCGCGCGAACCCCCTCCGGAATATCTCCGCTTTCACTGTCCTTAAGGCGGCAATAAAACGACTCCTCGTTGGCGTAGTAAAACTCAAGCGAACAGCGCCAGGGTTGATCTCGATGTATGCCTTCGGCAGTAAGCGTGACGTAAATTTTGCTCGTCTCCTGCTTTCCGGAACTTCTGTCAATTGCATGGGTATGGAGGTCGTTCCAGAGTAATTTTGAGCTGGGAACTGGAATCGCGTATAGGTCACGACGGTTAATCGTCGCACCCTGCCTTTTTTTTGCTGAGCTACCTTCCCGTTTCTCCGCCCATCGTTTCCAGCCGATGTCCCACAAAGCCAACGCTTGCAACGCCGTGGTTTTGCCAGAGTTGTTGGGGCCGATGAAAACTACGTTTCCGCCTAGTGCGATTTCCGCATCGTCAATGCGTTTAAAGTTTTCAATTTTGAAGGAGGTAATCATTTTTCTTCCAATCGTATAGCCGGCAGCAAACGCGTTACAGGGGCTATTCAGGTTTCTTGCTGATATTCAGTAAAGCTCTTGGCTAATCCGCTGAAGCTGTTTGGCGCGTGCTTCTCAAATCCGGCCTGGTCGACATAAACGAAGCCATATGCCGTGCCGTTTTGAGTCGCGCTCGCAGCGGTCGCATCCTCGCACCACTGGCGCAGACGATTCATCTTTTGCGGTAGATCGAGTTCCACACGCCCCTTAGTTTCCACGATCCAGACGCCATCGTTTGTCCTGACGAAGAAATCAGGCACGTAGTTCGATAAATCGCCGTCCGCCTTGACGTAGTCAATCTTGAACCCAACGGCGAGATAGTTTTTAGCGAAGCTCACGACATCCGGCGCGTCATCGAGAAACTTTGCGAACGTGAGCTCAAATCCGCCCGCGTTCGGCTCGCCGACAATCTTGCTGAAAATCGACTTCTTGGAAGTCAGGTATTGGCGATGGTCGGTGCGGAATGGGCGCGTATCGCGAAGTCGGATGCGGTCCTCAATGCGGGCTACACCGCTGTCTTGAACAGTAAGGGCGTTGATCGCTTTCTTAAAGCTATCGAACAGGATCTTGCCTGCCTCTGGTTCGGACAGGTTGCGTAGTACTACCGGGTCTTCAAGGTCTACGGTGGAATCGAACAAGTGCTCACGCAGGAAACTCTTTACCTTGCCGTACATGACATCGTAGCCGCCGACCAGCTTCATTTCCTTCAGTAACTGGCGGGCAAAGAAGCCGACCACTGAGCGGAAGTCGGCTGGTCCGGTACCATCGAGATGCGTAACGTGATCGACTTCACCGTCCAGCATGGTCTTGAAAACAATCTCGCGTGTCTCCTCAGGCGTAAACGGCTTCATCGGAAGTTTGCGATTACCGAGTTGTGCCGGATCAAGCGCTTCTAGGTCTTTAAATTCGCGGCTGAAGCGACGCGCCATTTTTGGTAATTCAATATCGAGTTCGTCGATATTTTTTTCGCCGTCTGCCGTATCGACCTCAACTACCAGTGAATCCTTGCGACCGGAGCCGGGGCCCATGGGCACACGCTCGAAAGTGACCCCCTCGCTTTGGATGGATTCCACAAACTCCATAAACGCAGGTGTACCCATCACAGACACGGTTTCCGCTTCATCGCTACCAAAGTACATCCTGCGCAAGCCTCGGCCAAGAGTTTGCTCGGGAAGGATGTTGGATTGCGCGGCATAAGCACGCAGGCCGACAATGGTCGTGACATTACGCACGTCCCAACCTTCTTTGAGCATCAAAACCGAAACAATGGCTTTGTATGGCGAATTCCAGGAATCAATTTCATTTGACTGCTTGCGTAGGAGTTGCAACTCCTCTTTGTTCTTGCCCGACGCAGCCTCCGATATTTCGCCGTTGTTCTTGGTGTGGATTACGAGCACCGCGTCCTGAAGTTCGGGGCAAATCTTTTGTAGATGCTCACCGACTTCATCGCAATTGCGCGTGTCGTCAACCATGACAAACAGCACGGCTTTCTTGCCGAGCGTTTCGTGCTCTGCATAACTCTTGCGCCACTCCTCCACGCCAAGCTGAAGATAGTCTTGGTAGCGTTCTGCAAAGATCGCGCTCTTTTGTTCGACTAGGCGAGAGCGGCTTGCAGGATCGGGCAAAACGGGATGCTTGACCACATTTTGGTGAATCGCCTCCACCAACGGGTAATCGGAAACGGTTTGGACGAAAATTGCGCCGTTGTTGTGGCGAGGAGTTGCGGTGACATCGATCTGCAAGGCCAGCCGCTGGTCCTTCTGCAACATACGATGATGAATGTCCTGAATACTTTTGAACCAAGCCATCCGTGGGTCGTGGATGTGATGTGCTTCGTCGTTTAGAACCACCATCTCATCTATTTCACGGACGATTTCGCCGAGGTCAGTCTTGCTATCGGTGGTCCTACCGACGGGCTTTGGACCAAATGGATCAAGAAAGTAATCGCGAAGGTCATCATCCTCTAAGGACGGCTCGCGAATATCGCCGAGGTAAACGCGATGAATATTGGTCAGAAACAGATTGCCCGTTGGACGCACCACGCGTACGTCGTCTTGAATGTGCAACGTCAGTTGAAACTCGTCGCGCCAATTTCGGCCCTCGAAACCGTTGTCAGGCAGAACGGGGTCATTGAAGAAAATCTTTAGACCATCAAAATCAGTCCGAAGCCTATCTAGCACAATGATGTTTGGCGCAATCAGTAGGAAATTTCGTGCGAGCGACGAGTTGGTTTCGTAGGACCGATGAAAAAAGCACCACGCAATGAGTAGCGACAGAACCTTTGTTTTGCCTGCGCCAGTGGCCATCTTGATCACATAGCGAGGCCAGTCCTCGTCGAACATGTTGGCTGAAACCGCACCTGACGCATCGAAGCGAAGCAAATCGAATTTGTCCCTTACATTCTTGACGTCATGCAGCCAAATGACAGTTTCAACCGCTTCGCGCTGCGCGAAGTAGTAGCGAAACGAGTCGAGTCGGCCATCGGCCTGTTCAACAAGATGATCAGTCTCGAACCACCAGCGCAACAATGCGCTCGATGTGGCTGAGGCACCAGAGTAGCTGGCATCACGCCATGACTTAACTTGTTCGCGAATATTGGCAACCAACGGCGGGAGCAGTTTTTCGTACGCGGTATTCCGTAGCTCTTCCGCGCCCGGAAACCAACGGCTATCGAGGCTTGGTATATCGTAAGGCGAGGCTGGGAAATCCGGGTGGAGGGACATGTGGGGCGTTTGGGCTTGATGTGAGTACGACAGCTGGGTGGTTGGCTGGGAAACTACGTGCCCGTGAATATAGCGCGCTGTGACTAGAACACGAAATCTTCGTGTGCCGGACGCTTGAATTCTGCGCGATACTTACTGCAATGATTCTCATCATCCACGCCCACCCCTACCCACAGCATTCCCGCGCCGGACGTGTGTTGCTAGATGCGGTGCGAGATCTGCCCGGCGTTTCTATCCGATCGCTTTACGACAAATACCCAGATTTCGATATCGATGTTGAAGCGGAACAAGCCGCATTGACCGAGGCGCGACTGATAGTTTGGTTACATCCCATCTACTGGTACAGCGTTCCCGCGCTGCTTTAGCAGTGGTTTGACGTGGTACTCACGCGTGGCTGGGCATATGGCAAAGGTGGCACGGCGCTAAAAGGTAAGGACTGCCTTTGGGTGGCCACGACCGGGGGCACTGCGGATGCTTACACCGAGCAGGGGGCTCACCAGCGCCCGTTCGATGCGTTTATTGCACCGATTGAACAAACGGCGAAATTTTGTAGGATGCAATGGCTGCCACCACTTCATCTACACGGCGCGCACGTTGTGAGTGAGGCTGAGCTCGCGAATCACGCGGCGGAATTTCGCGCCCGCTTGATTGCATGGCAGCAGCGTGAAAGTGAGCGTAACAATGTTGGTTGATGCGCTGATCTATCTCCTTGCCGCGGTCATCTGTGTGCCGATCGCGCAGCGCCTGAAGCTGGGCGCCGTGCTCGGCTACTTGATCGCTGGTGCCATCATCGGGCCGTGGGGCCTGGGTTTGGTTGCCGACGTCGAGTCGATCATGCATTTCTCGGAGTTTGGTGTCGTACTGATGTTGTTCGTAATCGGTTTGGAGCTTGAGCCAAAACGACTGATGGAGATGCGGCGCAGCGTGTTTGGTGGTGGTGCGCTACAAATCGCCCTGTCCGGTGTTGCGCTCGGTTTGGCGTGTTTCTTTATCGGGCTCGGCTGGAAAGCAGCGCTTGTTGCCGGCGCCGCGTTAGCGCTGTCATCTACCGCCATCGCGGTCGCAACGATGAACGAGCGAAATTTTCTGCCCACACCTACTGGGCAATCGGGTTTTGCGGTGTTGCTGTTTCAGGATATCGCGGCAATTCCACTGTTAGCCGTCATCCCGTTGTTGGCTGTGGCAACCGTGGTGGGGTCTGATGCGCCGACCGCCGGGTCGAGCTGGCTGCCTGCGCTCAAAGCGTTCGGCGCGATCGGTGTGGTGGTCGTGGCCGGGCTCTATTTCATGCGGCAGCTGTTGCGCATGGTGGCCGCGACGGATTTGCGAGAGGTGTTTACGGCGTTCGCCTTGCTGGTGGTGATTAGCATTGCCCAGTTGATGACGATGGTTGGACTGTCGATGGGATTGGGTGCATTTTTAGCCGGTGTGTTGCTAGCGAGTTCGGAATATCGGCACGCATTGGAAACGGACATCGAGCCCTTCAAAGGATTGTTGTTGGGCTTGTTTTTTATTTCGGTTGGTATGGCAATCGATTTTGGTTTGTTGACCAACCAGCCGCTCACGGTTATCGGCTTGCTGGCCGGATTCCTCGCGATTAAGTTGCTGACCTTATGGGTGACGGCGCGCATTATTGGTGTGACGAGCCGTCAACGGTGGCTCTTCGCGATTCTGCTGTCGCAAGGCGGTGAGTTTGGATTTGTGGTGTTTGGCGCGGCGCAGTTGGCGGGCGTGTTAACCAAAGAGTGGTCGGCGTTATTGACCATGACAGTTGCCCTATCGATGGCGTGTACGCCGCTGCTTTTGTTGTTGCATGATTGGTGGATGGCGCGGATTGAGTGTGCGGCCGGGGGAAAAGACAAGGCTGACGAGATCGATGAAAAGGAAGCGCGCGTCATCATCGCGGGGTTCGGGCGCTTTGGGCAAATTGTCGGGCGTTTGTTGCTCGCAAACAATGTGAAGGTCGTGGTCCTGGATCACGATCCAGACCAGATCGAATTGCTTCGGAAGTTTGGCAACAAAGTTTTCTACGGTGACGCAACACGGCTGGACCTGTTGCACGCCGCCGGGGCAAAACGTGCGACGTTGTTGGTCAACGCGATCGACGACGTTGAAGACAGCCTAAAACTTGCCGATGTTGCGCGGGAAAATTTCCCGAATCTGAAGCTGCTCGCGCGTGCCCGCAACGTGACGCACTACGTCGAGCTGCGTAAACGTGGTGTCGAAATTGTCGAGCGTGAAACGTTTGAATCTGCCTTGTTGATGGGGCGTCACGCGTTGGAGGTGATGGGCTTTGATCCCTATCGCGCACGCGAGATGGCGAGCATCTTTAAGCGCCACAATATTCGTGTGACGGAGGCCGCGATTCCGTTGTTTGACGATGACGAACGACTAGTTTCGGCGGCAAAGGCCGGACGCGACGAACTCGAAGAACAATTTACGCGCGACCGCCAAAAGTTCGAATCCGAGCATTCGTCCAAGGGGTGGTAGTAGAAGTTGTGCAAGGTGTTGGCATGTTGCACGACGAATCATCATGGGGCGGGTTCGGTGATGACACTCGCAATGCAACTCAAGAAAGACACTCAAATGCAACAATTTAAGAAATGGCTCGCGCTCGTGTGCGCCTCGCTGGTCGCAACGTGCGCCGTCGCAGCGGGTGAATCAACACCGATACCAACGTTGGCGATTAAAGGCGTCGACCCGGTTTCCTATTTTGTGGATGGCAAACCTACGGCGGGGCGGGAGGAGTTTTCGACAACGCATGATGGCCAGCTGTACCGCTTTGCTTCAGCGGCCAACCGCGAGAAATTTCTCGCTGAACCCGGCAAGTTTGCCCCGCAGTACGGCGGCTATTGTGCGTATGGTGCGACGCGCGGTTACAAGGCCGCGATCGACCCGGCGTCTTTTACCATTCGCGAGGGAAAGCTGTATCTGAACTACAGCCCCAAAGTGCAATCCATGTGGGAGAAGGATATGCCTGGCTTTATCAAGCAGGCCGATGAAAAGTGGCCAGAGACGCAGAAGACGACAAAGGTAACTCAGTAAATCCTAGCAGGGACGGGCATCTTCAGGGTGTTTTGCCTCAAGATGCCCGTATTTCTTAGCGTTTCTGAAACCATTGGCGCTATTTTGCGGAGAGAATTTCCTTCTTGAACCAATCGTCAAGCATCGCTTTTTCGTACCGCAACGACTCCCCGCTCGGGTATCGGTTCATGTGGTTGAGGTAATTTAAATCGCTGATCTTGGCCTCGCCCTGTTTGAGCGCTTTGCCGCCCGTCTCCACGCTGTAACGCAATTGAATCATTGGCCAATCCGCCCCGCCACGTAACACCCGTAAATCGTTGGCGCTCGACGAGCGCGCAGGTTCGGCGCGGCCGGCTAAATCCACGTCAAGCACTTCAATTTTGAGGTCTTGTCCACTGGGCAATTTGCTGCCAAGCTTTTCAAAGTGTTCCTTGAGCGTCTTGAGCGTTGCCTCGCGATCGCTCGGCGAGAAGGGCACGTCGATATATTGATCCGCTTTGGTGAAAATCACTGTGACTGCGGCATTGGCCGCAAGTGATGCTACAGCGCTGAGGCTTGAGACGACGGCGAAGATGTAGGGGAATTTAGGGCGACGAATCATGATAGTTCCTTTCCAAAAAAGCAAAGTGTTACCGGCCCCGTGAAGGGCGATGGTGGAGGCGACATCTGTACGAGCCCGTCGAGAGACAAGATTGATTGCCCACAGTTGCACTGGCCTCAACCTGAACGATGCATCTACGGGGTCGGTTTACAGCGGCAATGGTGGCCCGATCAAATCCCACTGGTTGCCGTAAAGATCTTCAAACACCGCGACCTTGCCGTATGCCTCGACCGTTGGCGGTCGGACCCACTTGACCCCGGCGTCGCTCATCTGTGCGTAGTCGCGCTCGAAGTCGTCAGTCGACAAAAACAAAAAGACGCGCCCACCGGATTGGTTGCCGACTGCGGCCTGTTGTTCGGTTGACACCGCGCGGGCCAACAAAAATGATGTTTCCGTCGCGCCGCGCGGCCGCACGCGTACCCAGCGTTTTCCCGGTTGGGTGGCGGAAAGATCGGTATCTTCGAGCAGTTCAAAGCCCAGC
>JBIIYQ010000210.1:0-4012 GCA_044346745.1 Usitatibacteraceae bacterium
CTGATTTCGCCAAGTAGTTCGGGTTCAAGCAACAACAACTCGCCTTGTAACTCCACGCAAAGCTGTGGAATGGGAAGCATCTGCTCGTTACGTTGTGAAGGCGCACTCGCCACCTGCACCCGCGCCTGATGGCGAGTCAGCGTGTTGAGCAGCGCCGTCCTCTCACCCGTGTTCTTGATCTCCGCAATACGCTCTAGCAAGGCAACGGGCACTTCTCCCTTTAGCGTAACAACCTCGCCCGCATCAAGCGACTCGATCGCTACAAGTTCGGGTGCAGCGCTTTGCAGCCACTCCAATGTCTTCGCGTTGACGGTGAGGGTGGTAGCGATAGTCAGCGGCTCGACTGGATTTTCGGCAAACATATCCCCGAGCGCGGGTTGCGTGACAGCGGCAGCCGCTTCAATCTCCTCGAATCCCATCGCGACGAGCTTGTCGGTGAGTTCGCTTGCCACCTGCACCGTGACCGGCGCGCTGACGTGCGCATAAGCGCGGGAGAGCTTTGCATTCTTTCGCGGTTTGGCATAGGGCAGACGCAGCACGCGACCCAACAACTGTTCCATATCTTTCGATGAGCGTACACGCTGAACCGTGCAAAAGACGTATGCAAACGAGCAATCCCAGCCTTCCTTCAGCGCTTCCACCGTAACAACAAACTCGATAGGGCAGGTGCGCTGAAAGAGGTTGACGCCGTCGAGTCCTCGCTGCTTGCCTGTGGCAATCGCGATGCGGGCTGGGTCGATGTCATGCACTTCTTGTAAATGCTGCGTGAGTTTCTCAACCGGCACTTCGCCATTGCTTGCATCCGCTTGCAAGAGGACGATTGGGCGGACATAGTCGTCCTCGTCGCGTGCGGCCTCCGCAAGTTTGTTGCGCGTCAAGATTGCGTCACGAACCGCCTCGTGCCAATTTGGATGCGGCGACAACACAATCGGTAGCTTGATCATGTTCTCGGCTTTGAGCGCTTGCGCCGAGACGTGATACAGCACGTTTTGGTCAGGCGCCGGGGTGGCCGTCCACTCGATCACACAAGCTGGGCGGATTCGTCGCATTACCTCCAGTGATAGATCAGTCTGCGCATTGTGTGCCTCGTCAACAATAACAATCGGGCGATACCACGCCAGCAAGTTGGCAAGGCTGCGCTTTACTTTGCTGATGTCGCTAGCTTTAAGTGGCGTGTGTTCATGCCGGTCAATATCTGCTTGCGACACACGCTCAAGGAACTCGTCGTCATCAATAAGACGGAAGTGCGGCTCAAAATTCTCCTTGTAGGCATACACATCGCGGCTTGCAGTGTTATCTACACGCAGTGTTTGCATCGTCGCGACAATCACAATTGCGCGACCACCGAAATCCTGTGCGCGTAGTTGTTCACATTCGCTGATATCAATCACCGTGAGGCGATCAGCCGGGTAGTGGGCGAGTAAGGCTTCGCGGTAATCATGCCCCGGCTGCTTTAGTGCGTTGACGGTTTGCTCTTGGATGACTTTGGTCGGAACCAGCCACAACACAACGGGCGTGGTGGTATCAGCGTAGATGCGCGCGGCGTGTTCAACGGCGTGTGCGGCGAGTAATGTTTTGCCGCCGCCGGTAGGGATGCGTATACAAGCGACAGCAACGGTGGGAAGCGAAGCATCCAGCAATCGATATGCGCCGCGCGGGGCATTTTCGCCGAAGCCAGCGGCTCTGCCTGCGTCAAACGCGGATTGCATATCGGAGTGGTTACGTGCCTGTCGTGCTGCGCTGAGAAACGCGTCGATGGCGGCAAGTGATTTCTCTTGATAGCTTTTGAGTGTCAGCGCCATTCGGATTCCTTAGCGGCAGCCATGGTAAAAAAACTATCGCCCCGGCGAACGCCGGGGCCTAACTTGTCTTGGTAGCCGTTAAATGTCAGTGCCATAACGCGCTTTCATTGCGAGACCCGATTCCAATACTGTCGCCCCGGCGAAGGCCGGGCCCCAATCTAACGCGCATGAACTGAGGCCCCGGCCTCCGCCGGGGCGACATATCCATCATTGGTGTCCTTGTCCGCATCGTGCTATCGCATCCGAATGTCGTAGGGAATCTGTTTGAACGTCACGCCAAGTTGCTTCAATCGCTGCGGCGACAATCGGCACGCCTCACCGTAAATGATGCGCGGCCCGTTGTGTGGCGGCAGTTGCGCGAGGATGCCGTTCCAAATCGGCGTCGTCAGTACGTTACCTGCCTGCGGCCGCTTGTCGCCAAGAATACCGTTGTAGAGCAGGATGATTGCGGTTCGCGGCGGGCTGGTGCCTTCTTCTTCGTGCTCGCCGCCCATCACCCCCAAAAGTGGTGTATCAAACGTGTTATTGGCATGCGGCGCACCGGATTCGAGAAACCAAAGATAGGACGCAAGGGTTGCGAAGCGCACGGCAGGGTTGATGCTGCCGTCATCCAAAAATACAGGCTCGCCTAGCTTCATGAAACGAAATCCACCGCCACCTTTCCAACCAACCGCTTCGGATATGCCGCCTTGTTCGCCGTCGACGACTTTTTTCAACCGCGGCAAACAGTGCGTGGCCGCGTGTTCGCCCATTTCAATGCCGATGTAACGACGGCCCATTTTGTGGGCGACGGCGGCTGTAGTGCCAGAGCCTAGATAAGAATCGAGAACAATGTCGTTCTCGGCAGTGGCAATCCATAAAATCCGGGACATCAGAAGTTCTGGTTTTGGTGTGCCGAATGCAAGCGCAAACAAAGTCTTTTGCTCCAACATCGATTGCTGCGTGCTACCGGCATCAGTAGAAGACCAGACTGTTCTCGGCACAACATTCTCCGCCTCAGACAGAAACATCTTTAGGCGTGGCACACGCGACCTCCCATCTTTGCCCCAATAGAGTAAGTCTGCTGCTTCATTCTTTTGATGCGTTTCCATACCATATCGCCAGGTTAGGGTATCTGGAGGGAAAACGATTTCTTTGGTGTTGGGATTAGTTATTCCGTAGTAAAGATTCGGGCGTTCGTCGCGGCGTTTGTTTCCCGTATAAGTTACTGAATTCCATGGCCCACGCACATCATGATCTGGGTTTTTATAGTAGGAATTTTGAAGCTCCGTTCGCTTGAGCCGATTGGGTCGCCAAGTGCTGGCCCGCTTTGCGTAGACTAATATGTTGTCATGGTCTGAGCTGAAGTGGGTTGCATCATTCGCTGGTGAGACTCGCTTTTGCCAGACAACGTTTGCAACAAAATTATTCCGCCCAAACACCTCATCCATCATCACCTTGAGGTAATGCGCCTCGTTGTCATCTATCGTTACCCAGATGGAGCCGTCTTCGCTCAGTAAGTCGCGCAACAGTTCCAAGCGCGGGTACATCATCGACAGCCATTGGCTGTGTTCGAGGTTGTCGTCGTAATGCTCAAACGCGCTTTTGGTGTTGTACGGCGGGTCGATGAAGATGCACTTCACACGACCAGCGTAGAAGGGCAGCAGCGCCTTCAGAGCCTCAAGGTTGTCGCCTTGGATCAGCAGGTTCTGCGCGCTCGCATCGCCCACTTGCTCGACGGATTCGAGCATGCGATACGGCACGCGGCGCGCGGCGCGTTTTGCGTCGGTGTCACCTAACCAATGAAGTTCTGGCACGCGTGTTTCCCGAAAGTGAAAGTCGCCATTTGACGGGCATTTTCAGGCGTTTTTGGCTGGAAATGCCCGTCATTCGGCTAATTAGAGATTTTCTAGCGAGTTTACCCAGCCGCTAAATTTTGGGCAGTCAGCGCGTAGCTTTGGGAGTCCGACAGCAGCTGTAATTGCAGGTCCATGGAGTACTTTGCCGTACGACGGCGCGAGGCGGGTGATCCGCTTCGAGGGTGCCGTTTGTATCCCGTCATTGATCTCTTCTGCGCTTCCCACATTGCCACGTTCGGCGACTAGTTTGGCACCTAGTGAGTCGTCGAAAAGACTTTTCGCGGTGATGATGGGGTCAACAAACAAGAATCCTTCAAACTCATGCATATGCAGATACGGCCTAAACCTCGGCTCTTGAAAGTAGCCGGAGAG
>JBIIYQ010000085.1:0-12799 GCA_044346745.1 Usitatibacteraceae bacterium
TAATGGGTGGCCCCTTTAATCCGCAGCACAGCACGATGGCGGCGAAGTCACGCATCAAGTCCCGCGAGCAAAAGCGTAAAGAGGACAAGGAAGGCAAAGAGGTGCCGCTCGACGAACCAATCATTTAACAAAAGCGATTTGATAGACTTATCCACAGATTCAGATTCAAAATGCAGCAATCGGTCCTAGGTCAAATTTGAATCGGCAGTCTGGGTCAATATTGAAGCGGCGCGAACAGTGCCGCTCAAAACGTAAATTAAGCTCGGTCCAAATCACCCAACCCAATCACCGTTGCAGCTTTTCCTTGCTATGCTTTGCAACGGCAGCGTACACCGCGACAGCAACGACAACGATGAGCAATAGCGCCACTTCCCGTCGCAAAGAGGTAAATTGGAACCACTCTAAGCCCAGATACCATCTGTAAAGAAAGGACGCAGTCAATATTGGTGCGATTGAGAGCACCGCAAATTTTGGGTCAACCTTTCCGACGACTAATGCAGCGACAGTACGATTCGGCCCCGCGTATAGCTCGACTGCTACCCTAGTAAGATCGGCTGATGATAGCTGCGCAACCATTTCTGGATAGCTCTTCAGGAACAGCCGCCAAAACAGAACGACCGTTGTACAAAACAGTGCTTGCGCCAAAACGCCGATGACCAATACCTGTTCGACTGAAACGTTTGTCGCCAGCAGTATCCTTGCAATTGGATTGGCCTCTAGTTCCAGCGTTGGTGAGTGCAGATATGTTGCATACATATCGAATATTGCACCGCCAAAAATGAGTACCGCCCCGAGAAACAAGTACGGTCTACTCGCAGGCTGCTTAATGCTGTTTCCCATTAGGAGAAAAGCCAACCCGCAGTACCCGGTGACTGCGATGACAAAAAACAATGCTGCCCAAACTACTTGTTTCGCTACCAGCCCGGTTACTACAGCCAGCGCCAAAGCGCAAACAAGCCAAAGCGCATAGTAAACGCGCCGATAACTAAAGACGAAATCGAGTTGTGTCGTGGCTATCTTCATGTCACCTGTTGAAACATTGCGGAAACTGGCAAGAGATGCATATGCAAAACTTGCCAGAGCGGCGCAAAAATCCTTATGGTCCAGTTACCGCCGGATCAGGCGGATTACTTGGGGCCCTGAGCGGGGGCAATTCTTCAATTTCAGCCCTGGCCCTGAACTCACCAGGTTGATGCATCGTAGCGCACCCCGCTAGTACAGCCGCGATGGCTACAACGACAAAGCCGAGAAGTCCACCACCTACATCCTGCATTTCATCCATTGTCAATTCACGCACAGTCTATCTCCAAAGTTTGTTCCCGCCAAATCAGCGGTAGCAAAAGATAACCTAACCCCCCCCCTCTTATTGTCAATTGTTATTTTTGCGCCTGTTTGCAAATCTGCAACATTTGTTACTTTTGCACTTAGGTCAATCGCTCGGGCTGCCGCCTGGATCGTCTCTAGCCGATGCGCGATCATCACAATGGTGATGCCAAGCTGTTTTAGAACGCCATTGATCACCTTTTCCTGCATGACATCAACATGGCTCGTGGCCTCATCTAGAAACAGGATTTTGGGTTGCTTGTAGAAAGCCCGAGCGAGAATCACACGTTGCCGCTGACCGCCAGACAAGCTACTGCCCATATCACCAATGAGGGTGTTGTATTGCATAGGCATGCGCACTATATCCTCGTGGATGGCAGCAATCACAGCAGCCGACATCGCCCGTTGGGTATCGACAACGGGATCGAAGAAGGTGATGTTGTCCAGGAGTGATCCCGCAAACAACGAATCATCCTGCATCACCGTGCCGATCATGCCGCGATAGCCCTGCGGATCAACGCGATGAATATCTTGCCCTGCAATGATGACCTCGCCCTTCTCTGGTTTGAGCAAGCCGAGCATCACTTTCATGAGCGTAGTTTTGCCACAGCCCGATGCGCCGACAACAGCCACAATCTCGCCGGGCTCAATGGTGAAGCTTAGGTTTTCGAGTACGGGGCGTTCGAGCGGAGAGTAACGAAAGGTCAAATTCCGCACTTCTATCTTTGGCAGTGATTGCGCCGTGGTGTTTGGCGCTGCCGGCGCAATGCCAAGCACGGCAGAGGTGGCAAAGGCGTCCACCGGCGTCAGTGCAATGTCCGCAATGCGTTCGGCGTGCAGATTGAGCATTCGCAATTCGATGAGTTTGTCGATGAGCTCGGCCGCACGTTGCACGAACTGTAACTTGTAGCTAATAAAGGCAAACAACATGCCGATAGAAAAACCACCGTCTAACACGAGCCGCGCACCCAAGTAGATAACGATGATGTTTTCGATGCCGAAAATAAGTGTATTCGCGGTCTGAAAGCTGATGCCGATCTTTTGCGTTTTGATGTCAGCATTCATCCGGTCAACCAGCAAATTCTCGTAGATCGCCTGGCGAAGGCCTTCGCGACTGAAGAGCTTTACGCTTTGTACGCCACGCACCGTTTCGAGAAAATTCGTTTGTTGCTTGGCCGCGCGCAGGAGCGTTTCTTCGGTGGCTGATCGCAACGGTCGATACACCAATACCCGCAATATGCCGTACACGAGTACGGCGATGATCGCCACGAAAGATAGCGTGGGGCTGTAAACGAACATGAGCACCAATGTGACGATGACCAACAACCCATCGATGATGGACGCAATAAAGCTAGTCGTTAGGGTTCGCTGGATCACATCGAGTGAGCCGAAGCGGGAGCTGATGTCACCCAAATGCCGTTTTTCAAAATAATCCATCGGCAGTCGGAGCAGATGCCGAAATAGATTGCGCACCAGTTGCACACTCAGCGTCGAGCCTAAAAACAGAATGGCCCATGATCGTGCCAGATTGATCGCAGATTGCACCAAAATCAATAGCCCAAAACCCAAGGCCAGCACCACCAGCAGATCCCGGTCTGCCGCGACGATTGCGTTATCGACCACAATTTGCTGGTAGAGCGGTGCGACGATCGAGAAAATTTCGAGCGCCACGGCGAACAACAGTATCTGCGCCATTGCCCCACTCAGCCCGTGGGCGCTCTTCCAAAAGCTCCATAAACTGACGCGAAGCTTTTCAGTCTTCTGCTCAAACATCTGCGTAGGCGTCAGTTCCAACACAACGCCGGTGAAGTGTTTTGAAAACTCGTCTCTTTTTAGGGTGACCGCACCTCGACCCGGATCATGAATGGTGTACTGCTCACCTCGCATCGAAACGAGCACCACAAAATGATTCATATCCCAATGCAGGACGACAGGTAATTTGATTTCGGCCAAATCATCGATATCGCCGCGTAATGCGCGAGAACCGAGCTGGATCTGCTGCCCCACTTGAATCAACTGCTGTAGATTCACCCCCTGTTGCGAAGTGGGGAATCGTCGGCGAAGACTCGCTAAGTCAGTCTCATAGCCGTGATAGCTGGCAATCATCGCCAAACAAGCAAGCCCGCATTCGGCAGCCTCTGTCTGTAGAACTACCGGGACGCGCTTGCGCCCCCAAAAGTGTAGCGTCGCCATCCTTAGATGCGCCCTTTGATGCTGAAGAGTGGCTCAAGCACCCAGTGGTAGATAGGGCGCGTGTCCAATAACACGTCGGCCTCTAATGCCATACCGGCTTGCAAGGGATGCTTTTCGCCGTAAGCGTTGACGGCTTGCTCAGCGAGCGCCACGGTAACAACGTAAGTCGGCTCCTGCTGAGATAGCGGGCTCGCCAACTCGTTGGGTGCCACAATTGTTCGGGCGATTTGTTTTACTGTTCCGCGTTGATGTCCAAAACGTTGATACGGATAGGCGGCGTAGCGCAAGTTGACTTCCTTGCCGGGCTTGATGAAACCAATCGCTGAGGCGGGTGCAAGCAAGCGTGCCTCAAAAGTTGCATTCGCTGGAATGACACTCAAGAGTGGAATTGTCGGGGTTGCGAACTGTCCTAGCTCAGCTTGTATCGCTGTCACAATGCCAGCCGTCGGGGCCAATACAACAAGCTCTCGCCTTGCATCGACTTCTGCCAAATCCTGTGTCAGCGCACTTAGCTGGCGATCAATGGCGGACACATCGTTCTGTGACCGCATGGCGATCTCCGGCAACTGCTGCTTTGCGCCTGACATCTCGCGCCAAATGGAGAGCTTGTTGCGTTCGAGACTTGCAAGTAGGAGCTCTTGTTCCAACTGCAAGCCGGTTTGTTGTTGAAGTTGATTGGCGGAGATGAAATTCTCGGCCACAAGCTGTTTGAAGCGCTCGCTGGTCTTGCGAAATGTTTCTACGCGCTGCCGCTGCAAATCAATCTCACGATCTATCTTCGTGTGCTCAACAGACAGCGCCGCGATGCGCTGTTGAATCTGATCAGCTTGGGATCGCCCGATGGCGGCGAGCTTCACTTTTTCCTGTAGCAATGCCTCCCGGCGGCGGGTGGTCTCGGCAACAGCAATCTGGCCCGCACCAACGCCTGAACTTCCGCTCCGGTCCAGCGATAGCACAAATAGCACATCGCCTTTCTTAATCATGTCGCCTTCGTTGACGCGGCGCTCTTTAATAGTCGCCGCGTCGCGCGAGTAGACCTTCACAAACCCGCTGCTAGGCACTAAATACCCAGTAGCGCGGGCTTTGCGCGTGTACTCGCCCCATGTAACGAAAACGATAAAAACAATCGCAACCAACGCGGCAGCAAGCGCCAGCACCTTGAAAGCCACAGGCCAGATGATGAGCGCGTCTCCAAAGAGGCGGTCTCGTTGATGTTCAAGCGCTTCTGGGCGTTATAGAGGGCTGGGCATTGTTAAGATTCATGTTTATTTGCAAGCGAAATGATATAGCGTTTCGTTTGCCTGAGCGATTCGCATAAGGTTGGCTGCGCCGATCAGACGTTGTCTGGGCCTTTAGGCGCTTGCCCTGCACTTTTGCGAACAACAGGGACGGGTTCAAGGAAGGCAAATCTGATTGCAATCCGGCAGACTTTAGAAAGCATTCTTCACATGGTGCCTCGTTATAATCATTTCGAAAGGATCTTCCATGGAACACCTCAAACCTGATGACGCGCACCTCTTTCTCGCCAAGGATCCGACCGCTGTTTTTGTCGATTGCCGCAGCGAGATGGAGTTTCTATTCGTCGGTCACCCGGTTGGCGCAATGATGATTCCTTGGAATGACGGCCCTGACTGGGACATCAATCCGCACTTCGTCGGGCAGGTCAAAAAAGCCTGCGGTCATTCGGTCAACCGGCCGGTGGTGTTGATCTGCCGATCGGGCAACCGTAGCGTCGATGCGGGGCTCGCGTTGGAAAGCGCGGGCTTTACGAAGGTTTACAACGTGCTCGAAGGCTTCGAGGGCGACCTCGATGATCACCACCAGCGCGGCAACATTGGCGGATGGCGCAAACATGGCCTGCCATGGGAGCAGGTATAAACACTAGTAAATACGGGCGGTTTCAGCCTTTTGTGCTTGTAAACGCCCGTCCTGTCTTGTGTTTCATTCTTTTATTCCACGCCAGATGAGACACTTTTACCTCATTGCCGCCGTTATCGGCGCCATCACACCCTATGCCGTCTACTTCGGCTACCTCGCCTATGTGCCGGGAAGTTCCGGCACCCTATCGTTAGCATGGGGAAACCCCATCGCCGCCGCAACACTCGCTGACTTCACCATTTCGTGTCTCGTGTTTTGGCCGTTTTTGTACGCTGAATCTAGACGGCTGGGTATTCGGTACTGGTGGGCGTTCATTCCCGCCAATCTCATCATCGGCCTGTCTTTTGCCCTGCCAGCTTTTTTGTACGTCCGCGAAGCAAAACTCAATAAACCGCAATGACGTCATCGCCGCGGACGCCACCAATTACACTTGCCTGGCTGGTATGGGGTATCGGTGCCGCGCTCTATTTCGTTGGCTTCTATCAACGCGTCGCCCCTGCCGTCATCACCGCCGAGTTATCGCAGGCGTTTAATCTCACAGCCGCGGGGCTGGGCAATCTTTCGGCGTTCTATTTTTATAGTTACGTCGCGATGCAGATTCCGACAGGCCTGCTGGCAGATCGTTTTGGCCCACGCATTTTGTTGACCTGTGGTGCAACAGTAGCCGCATGTGGCACGGCGGTGTTTGCGATGGCACAGGACATTTTTTGGGCGAACACCGGTCGATTGATGATTGGTGGCTCGGTCGGTGTGGCCTTTGTCGCGATGTTGAAACTTGCCGCGCACTGGATGCCAGCGCGCCAATTCGCGCTTGCGTCAGCCGCAGCACTTGCGGTCGGTGTGTTTGGCGCGGTTGCAGCGGGGGCACCGCTACGACTATTTGTCGATACGTTTGGCTGGCGAAACATCATGTGGGCGAGCGCGGCGTGTACGCTACTCGTCGCCTGCTTTGCTTGGTGGGTGGTGCGTGATGATCCGGCGGACCGACAATACTTGTCCTATTCAAACCACCACACCGAGAACAACACCCAGGGCGTCTGGGCTGGCCTCATCGAGGTGCTGAGCTACCGCAACACCGTGTTGCTTTTCTTCTTGTCCGGCTCCATGACCGGGCTGGTGCTGACGTTCGCCGGTTTATGGGGGGTGCCGTTCCTTACAACGCATTACGGGTTAACACAAACGTTCGCCGCCGGTTTATGCTCAAGCATGATGGTGACGTGGGCATTTGGTACCTTGGTGTTTAGTGCGCTGTCAGATCGAATCGGCAAGCGACGCCCATTCTATTTTGGCGGCGTGTTCGCAGCACTTGTGTTGTGGTCAATCTTGATCTACGCAAAAATCCCATCAACACTCATGTTGACGGCTCTTGTCGCCGGCATCGGCTTTTGTGCCGGAAGTTTCATCATCACTTTCGCATTTGCCAAAGAAAGTGTGCCGGCGCGTCTTGCGGGTACCGCGTCCGGCGTGGCCAACATGGGCGTGATCTCCGGTCCGATGTTGTTGCAGCCGCTCGTGGGTATCGCGCTTGACCGGTCGTGGCAGGGGACGTTGGGCACGGGTGCCTTCACCGGCAAACGTATCTTCGAATTCGCTGCCTACAGCCAAGCATTCAGTATGATGCTGGTGTGGGGTGCCGTCACCATTGTGTTGCTGACGCTGACGCGCGAAACGAACTGTCGGCAGACATCCTAGTGCTTCCGAGCTGATTGCTACTATTGGTTGCGTCGAACCAACGAACTGTCGGGTAAATCACGCGCGTTTCTCGCGATTCGTTCGCGGGGCGTTCCCAATAATGGCTTTTCCATTTATCCGCTTGAGTACAACATGCGCTCCCCCTCGCGCCGTTCCCCTGCATCCCAGCCTCGCCGAAAGACGGCGGATACCGTTCTTGGCAAGGGTATTAGACTTGCCCAAAACAATATAGATACCGAAGCAGGGCTCGACGTCGAGCATATGCTCTCAACCAACTCTGTATCCTCAATATCCCTTGTGCATGCTGCAGATTTCTACTTTCGCCGGAACCAGCCCGAGCGCGCCATCCCGCTGTTTTTGAAGATCACGGAACTCGAACCGAATAATCCCGTGTGCTGGCGCAACCTCGGCATCGGATATGCCTCAGCATGTGACCACGTACGCGCCGAGTACGCCTTCCGGCGCGCAACATCAATCGAGCCCGAAGATGCACTCGCTTTGGAGGGACTGGCCCGCACGCTCTTAAATCTCGGCCGCCACCTTGAAGCCGTTGATTTGCTCCAACCACTAATTGCTCGCGAACCCAGCAATTTGCAAGCGCTATTCACTTTGGGCACGACGCTAACAGAGATGGGTGAGCTAGACGGTGCAGAGATGGCCTTCCTACAGATCGTCATCGCCAGCCCCAACATGGCCGAGGCGTATACCAACATTGGTCGTATTCATATTTTGCGCGGCCCAGGGCATCAAGAGGACGCGATGCACTTCCTAAGAACTGCGCTTGCTATCAAGCCAAATCTTCATAGTGCTCTCATCAATCTCGGTGCGGCCCATCTTCGGCTTGGTCAAATTGACGAAGCCGAGCGCGCCTATCGGGATGCGCTCAAGGCAAAGCCCGACGACGCTCGCGCCTTCAGCAATTTATTGTTTTGCCTGCAATCAAACCATAACATCTCGAATGAATTTCTTTTTGCCGAGCATAGACGATTCTCTCGTCAGTTGGAAGCGCCACTCAGGGCCCACTGGCCTTCCCACCAGAATGCGCGTTTGCCCGAACGTAAACTGCGCTTGGGCTACGTATCAGGCGACTTCCGCGATCACCCGGTAACGTTTTTCTTGGAGCCCCTATTGATTCACCGCGACCGCGAATCGTTTGAATTGTGTTTCTACAGCAACCATCCGCGCGAGGATGAGGTCACAAGGCGACTGATGCGATATGCCAGCGAGTGGACGGTCTGCGCACACATGAATGACGCGGAGCTTGCTGCAAAAATTACGAGTGACAGGATCGACATCCTAGTCGACCTCTCGGGCCACACGGCCTACAACCGTTTGCCGGTATTTGCGCGCAAACCTGCACCCGTTCAGGTGACTTACATCGGTTACGCGGGCTCAACGGGGCTGGATGCGATGGACTACCGCATTACTGATGCGTGGTTGGATCCAATCGGCATGACCGACCAGTGGCATTCTGAAGAAGTTGTTCGACTCCCCGGGGGCAACGCCGCATTCCAAGTGGTTGAGAATGCGCCGACGGTTGGCATGCTACCCGCGCTAGCCGGAAGCGGCATTACGTTAGCTTGTCTCAACAATCCGCGAAAAATTAGCCCACCAGTTGTGATGCTATGGTCCAAAATCCTAGCAGCGCGTCCCGATGCAAGGTTGTTGCTAGGCGGCGTCTCCGACAACGCGATAAAGGCCGAATTATTAGCTCGGTTTGCAGCTTCGGGCATTGATCCTGCGAGGATCATGTTTCAGCCTTGGATGCCACTACAGGGTTACCTCGCTTTACACCAGAAGATTGACTTGGCACTCGATCCGTTTCCTTACAATGGTGGCACCACAAGTTATCACTCATTGTGGATGGGGGTTCCGTTTGTTACGCTGGCGGGCGACCGTACCGTTTCGCGATGTGGTGCTGCACTCCTAGCTACCGTCGGGCTCGATGACTGGATTGCCGACAACGAGGACGCTTATGTGCAGAAGACATTGACGGCATTGGAAGATCTCCCAGCACTCAATTTATTGCGCCAGAGTCTTCGCTTGCGTTTGCGCCCGGCTGATGACGGACGCTCCAAACGGGTTGCGTTCGAACTAGAAACCGCCTACCGTTCGATGTGGCAGCGCTGGTGCCAGTCCAGCAATTAGTTAAAGGCTTGTGCGATGGCGCTTGGAAAAGCGTCGGTATCCAAACCAGCATGAGCAGCCGGTTGCCATCAACGTTGCAGCGGCCACCGCCATCCAGATGGCGGAATGTGAAACCGCCGGTGAGACGACACCCGCTACCAGCACATTCACCATGCCCGCGACAAAACCCGACAACGAAGCGGCCATGCCGCGCCGCGCGGGAAACAGATTCATCACCATCAATGAGAGGGCAGGAAAGGCCAACGCGGACCCAATCGCATAGAAGCCAATGGGTATGATCGCCCACGGGATGGCGGGTTTAAAGAACGATAGGTAGAGGAGATTCGCGACGACCGCGGTAAACATGATCATGTAACCGACGCGTACCGTTTTTTCAAGCGACCAACGACCCGCGACACGCCCCGAAATAAATGCACCGGTCATGATGCCGCCAATACCCGGCGCAAACAGCCACGCGTATTCGGTTGGGCCGAGCCCCAGTTGCCCGGGAAGATAGATTGGCGAAGAAAGGATGTAGAGGAAGAATCCGTTGAAGTTGAAACCCGCCGCCAACGACAACAAGATCATCGGCGCGCTCGCCCCGACCTGTCGGTATCCCTGAATCAAGGGACCGGGCTTAAATGCATGGCGCTTTTCGACGGGTAACGTCTCGTGGAACACCCTGGCGCTCATCACGACCAGACAGAAAGTGAACAATGCCAAGAACCAAAAAATCGAGTGCCAGCCCAAGCCGCTATACAGATAGCCGCCGATGATTGGCGCAATCGCGGGTGCGATGCCAAACCACAGTGTCGTCATCGCCATGATGCGTTGTGAGTCGACATCAGAATAGAGATCGCGCACCATCGCACGCCCCACCACCATGCCCGCCCCGACTGAAAGACCTTGCAACACCCGCCAGAACAGCAGCTGACCGATAGTGGTGGACAACGCACAGCCCACACTCGCGATGAGAAAAACGACCAACCCGCCCATGATGACAGGCTTGCGACCGAAGCTATCCGACAACGCGCCGTGGAACAAAAACATAAACGCAAAGGCGAACAGATATACCGAAAACGTTTGCTGCATTTGCAACGTGCTCGCGCCCAAATCGGCCGCGATGCTCGGGAACGCCGGGATGTAGGTGTCAACCGCAAACGGCCCCAACATGCCGAGCGCGGCGAGCAACAAGGCTAACAACCAGCGTGGTGTGTCGTGATGGGCGTTCTGAGGATGCTTCGGAGAGTCGTGGGATGCGTTCACAAAGTCTTGGATTGCCGGGCACCTTGAGGCAGAAATGCCTGAAGATGCCCGTCGATACTCGCAGTTACGGTTTGAGTTTGGCTGAGTCTAATTATTGGTTTTGTCCATACGACGGTACTGAATCGCCTCGGCGATGTGCCCCGATTCAATCGTTTGACTCGCGGCCAAATCGGCGATGGTGCGCGCCACTTTCAGCACACGATGATACGCCCGCGCCGACAGCCCCATGCGTGAGATGGCGTTTTTTAGCAGCGCTTCGCCCGACTCAGATGGTGTGCAGAACCGGTCGATGTCTTTCACTTCTAGTTTGGCATTTGGTTTTTGTTGGCGATCAAGTTGTCGTTGGTGCGCGAGATCGACGCGCTGCCGGATGGCCTCGCTCGACTCACCACGTCCGACCTTGACCAACTCAAGTTGCGGTACAGCGGGTACTTCAATTTGCAAATCGATGCGATCGAGCAGCGGACCGGAAATCTTGCCGCGATAACGCGCCACTTGATCGGGCGTACAACGACACTTGTTGCTGTAGTGCCCCAGATAACCACACGGGCACGGATTCATCGCCGCAATCAATTGAAACTCGGCGGGGAAATCGGCTTGGCGCGCCGCGCGGGAGATGGTGATTCGGCCAGACTCCAAGGGCTCACGCAACACCTCGAGCACGCTGCGGTCGAACTCGGGCAACTCATCGAGAAACAACACGCCGTGGTGTGAAAGCGAAATTTCACCGGGGCGCGGATTTGAACCACCACCAACGAGTGCGACACCCGAAGCGGTGTGATGAGGACTGCGGAATGGTCTTTGTTTCCAGCGCTCAAGTTTGAAACCACCGGTCAAACTTTGTACGGCGGCCGTCTCCAGCGCCTCGTCATCTGTCATGGTTGGCAGCACGCCAACAAAACGTTGCGCCAACATCGTCTTGCCGGTTCCAGGCGGGCCCATCATTAGAATACTGTGGCCACCGGCTGCGGCAATTTCCAGCGCACGTTTTGCGGCCGATTGTCCTTTGACATCGGCGAAGTCGGCAACCTCTCGTTGCGCTGACAGCGGAGTTTGCTTATCCACCACATACGGCACAATCGCCTCGCGTCCGGCCAGATGTGCGCAGACTTGTAACAGCGACTCAGCGGGAAGCACCGTCGCATCACGAACCAACGCCGCTTCAACCGCAGAGGCTTTTGGCAAGATGAACGCACGGCCATCACGATGCGCCTTCAGTGCCATGGCCAACGCACCGCGGATCGGGCGTAACTCGCCGGTCAGGGCAAGTTCGCCTGCGAATTCATACTGATCCAGTTTGTCACCTGGTATCTGCCCGGTTGCGACCAGAATGCCAATGGCGATCGGCAAATCAAATCGCCCGCTATCTTTGGGCAAATCCGCTGGTGCTAAGTTGACGGTAATGCGCCGGGCGGGAAACTCGAAGCGCGCGTTTTGCAGCGAGGCACGCACCCGATCCTTACTCTCTTTGACTTCGAGTTCCGGCAGGCCAACGATGGTGAACGACGGCAGGCCGTTTGCCAGATGCACTTCGACGGTAACGGGCGGCGCTTCCATGCCCGTCAACGCTCGGCTGGTGAGCACTGCTAAAGACATTAGACCGACTTGTGTTCGAGTGCGGCGATCCTGTCCTCGAGAGCTTGCAGCTTGGCGCGGGTCTTCTCCAGCAACGCGCGCTGCGCGTCGAATTCCTCGCGAGTCACCAAGCCCTGCTTTGCCAACTGCGAAACAAAGTGTTGGCGGGCATTTTTTTCCAGTTCACCCGCCGGGGACGCGGCGATCACTTCGCCAACGCGCTTGGCCAAGCTGGTTAACTTGTCGAACGTGGGGTTGGGCGTGTTATTGCTCATGGCTGTATTGTAACGCGCAGGGGCTGCCCCGCCGTTGACGCCATCCAGCGCGACCACAATGGCGATTGCACCAAGTAGGTGCATTTAGGTCATTTAAGGTAATTTACTGGTGCAGCAAAACCAGGGATATCGAATAACTTAATTTTTTCAACCCGTTACCACGTCGCAGCAGCTGGCACGCAATATGCTCGACATCAACCAGGTGACATTACAAGATCGATTACAACCGCAGAGGGAAACTTCATGAAACAAGCATCTCAACTAGGCAAATCCACCTTAAATGCACTTATTGCCGCATTGGCCGCCAGCGGCGCATTGTCGATGAGCAACGCGATGGCACAGGCAGCGCCTGCGGCACCGGCAACGCCGGAGCCCACGCCAGAACATACATTTGTTCCAAAAATTTCTCTGTTCAGCGAATACGAATACCGCGGCATTTCGCAGACCTCAGAAAAGCCGGCCGGTCAGCT
>JBIIYQ010000211.1:0-3955 GCA_044346745.1 Usitatibacteraceae bacterium
GCGCTGCAAAGTCTGGGGCTGAAAGCCAAGAGTTACACCGGCTGGCAGGTCAAAATCACCACTGACAGTGCCTTCACCAAGGCGCGTATTTTGTCGATTGATGACGCCAACATCCGACGCGATTTGGCTGACGGTTACGTGGCGGTGGTCGCGGGATTTCAGGGCATTGATAGCGAAGGCAACTTAACGACGCTCGGGCGCGGTGGCTCGGACACCACGGGTGTGGCGATTGCCGCAGCGCTGAAAGCAGACGAATGCCAGATTTTCACCGACGTGGATGGGGTGTACACCACCGATCCACGCGTGGTGCCGGAAGCACGCAAGCTCGATAGCATCACTTTCGAAGAGATGTTCGAACTGGCAAGTCTCGGCTCGAAGGTGTTGCAAATTCGTTCTGTGGAATTTGCCGGAAAGTACAAAGTAAAACTGCGCGTGTTGTCGTCGTTTACCCCGCATGATTCGAACGACACCGGCACGCTGATCACGTATGAGGAAGACAACATGGAACAACCCGTCATTGCAGGTATTGCCTTCAATCGCGACGAAGCCAAACTTACCGTCACCGGCGTGCCCGACCGTCCGGGCATTGCGTACTCGATTCTTGGACCCGTCGCCGATGCAAACATTGACGTTGATGTGATCATTCAGAACACCTCGTCCGAAGGCATCACCGACTTCTCCTTCACAGTTCACCGAAACGACTACACACGTGCACTTGCACTGCTCAACGACGTCGTAAAGCCGACGATCAATGCCAAGGGTGTCACCGGCGACAACAAAATCGCGAAGGTGTCGATCGTTGGTATCGGCATGCGCTCCCACGCAGGTGTTGCTGCCAAGATGTTTGAGTGTCTGGCGCGCGAGAATGTCAACATACAAATGATCTCGACCTCCGAAATAAAGACTTCGGTCGTCGTTGATGAGAAATACATGGAGCTCGCGGTACGCGCACTCCATGCCGCGTTTGAGCTGGAGAAGGCACCAGTTTAGTGTCAGCAGGCTTGCGCACTGGTGTCGACTGTTTGCCAGTCACCCCTCTCCCTCAATCCCTCTGCTTCGCTTCAAGTGTGCCCTTGTCCCGCAAGGGGAGAGGGAAGAATAGCCCCTCCCCCTTGACGGGGGAGGGGTTGGGGAGAGGGTGTATTCATCGTCGAGACGGGAGCGATCACCCCCAGCCCGCCTGAAGTGGGCTTTTTTTACTTGGCTTTGGAGAAACCCGTGAAGTTTCGTTTATTACTGACAGGACTTTGTTCCATGATGGCGTCAACCGTAGTCAGCGCGCAGGAAGACCCGTACTTGTGGCTCGAAGAAGTGATGGGCGAAAAAGCCATCGCTTGGGTGAAGGAGCAGAACGCCAAGTCGCAAAAAGAAGTTGAAGCGCGCGCTGAATTTGGACCAATCCGCGACAAGGTATTGGAAGTCGTTAACTCACGCGAGCGTATCCCCGGCGTGCAAAAGCGCGGCAATTGGTACTACAACTTCTGGCAGGACCGCAACAATGTGCGTGGTGTCTGGCGGCGCACCACGATGGATGAATACAAAAAGCCCGAACCCAAATGGGAAACCGTGCTCGACCTTGATCAACTCGCCAAAGACGAAAAAGATAACTGGGTGTGGCGTGGCTCGAATTGCCTCTATCCCGATTACAACAAGTGCATGCTCTCGCTGTCACGCGGTGGTGCCGACGCCGTCGTTATCCGCGAATGGGATATGGCCACCAAGTCGTTTGTCAAAGACGGCTTTCAGCTGAAAGAAGCAAAAGGTTCGGTGGATTGGATCGATGCCAACACACTCTTTGTGCAAACCGATTTCGGACCCGGCTCACAAACAAAATCCGGTTACGCACGCATCGTCAAGATGTGGAAGCGCGGCACGCCGATTGATGCGGCAACAACGGTATATGAAGGAACGGAGGCCGACATCAGCGTGAGCGCCAGCCAAACGGAACAGAAGGGTTACACGACCCGCCAATTCGTGCGCCGCGGCGTCACATTCTTCACCAGCGAGACCTACCTGCTTGACGCCGGCAAACTCACCAAGATCGATGTTCCCGCTGATGCAACGTTCAGCTACTGGCGCGATTGGATGAGTGTACGTTTGAAGACCGCGTGGACGATTGGTGGCACGACTTACAAACAGGGCTCACTTCTCGCCATGCCGTTTGACAAGTTCTTGAAGGGTGACCGCAAGTTCGACGTACTGTTTGAAGGCAGCGACCGCAAGTCGCTCGCAGGCTTTACGACAACCAAGAATTTCCTGATCTTGAACGAGCTCGACAACGTCAAGAATAAGCTTTTTGAGTTGTCGTATCGTGATGGCAAATGGAATCGCCGTGCAATCGCCATGCCGGGCTTGGGTACGGTCGGTGCCTCTGCCATTGATGCTGACGACAGCGATGATTACTTCGTGACGATGACTGACTACCTCACGCCGTCAACGCTGTTCCTCGCCAAGGGTGGCACGGACACACGTGAAAAATTGAAGTCGCTACCAGCATTCTTTGATGCGACACCTTACAAAGTCGAACAATTCGAAGTCGCCTCAAAAGATGGCGAGAAGATTCCGTACTTTGTGATCATGAAAAAAGACGCCAAGCTCGACGGCAAGAATCCAACCTTGTTATACGGGTACGGCGGCTTTGAAATTTCACAGTTGCCGTCATACTCGGGCAGCATCGGCAACGGCTGGCTGGCGCAAGGCGGTGTGTATGTTGTCGCCAACATTCGTGGCGGTGGTGAATTTGGTCCACGCTGGCATCAGGCGGGTCTGAAGGCCAACCGTCAGAAAGTGTTTGATGACTTCATCGCGGTGGCGGAGAACCTCATCAAACAAAAGATCACCTCACCGAAACACTTGGCGATCTCTGGTGGCTCCAATGGCGGTTTGCTGGTTGGTGCTGTCATGACCCAGCGCCCTGATCTGTTTAAGGCGGTGATTTGTTCCGTGCCGTTGCTCGATATGCAGCGTTACCACAAGCTGCTCGCAGGGGCGTCGTGGGTGGCCGAGTACGGCAATCCGGATGACCCGAAAGAGTGGGAGTTCATCTCGAAGTACTCACCCTATCAAAACGTCAAAGCCGGCGTGAAAATGCCGCGTGTGTTGTTTGTGACATCGACCCGCGATGACCGTGTGCACCCCGGCCATGCACGAAAAATGATGGCGAAGATGAAGGAGCAGGGCCACGACGTGCTGTATTACGAGAACATCGAGGGCGGCCATGCAGCTTCGGCGAATAACGCCCAGTTGGCGTATCGCACGGCATTCCAATGGGCGTTTTTGTTGGGAGAGTTGAAGTAGCCGGAATTCGAGCTTTCCCGCCAGCCGGAATAAGTGGTGGGTGCCGATTGGCACCCATCTCCGGCTATAATGGCGACGAATTAGAGCAGCTAGGAGACCTGGCCGAGTGGTCGAAGGCACTCCCCTGCTAAGGGAGCATGCGGTCAAAAGCTGCATCGAGGGTTCGAATCCCTCGGTCTCCGCCAACTGGCTTTAGCTCTAATCTCTTGTTATAATTCGTTTTTTAGCGCCCGTAGCTCAGTTGGATAGAGTACTTGGCTACGAACCAAGGGGTCGTGGGTTCGAATCCTGCCGGGCGCGCCAGTATCCAAAAATGCCACCTTCGGGTGGCATTTTTACTTTTGGGGTTCGCCCGAGAAAGCAAACTGCTTTGCTTTCGGGCGGGATTCGAAAGCTGACGGCGATGCCGCAGGCCGCCGCAGCCGGGTCGGCGGAGGTGACCGAACCTGCCGGGCGCGCCAGCTTCCAAAAATGCCACCTTCGGGTGGCATTTTTCTGTGGTGTGGCCGTGGAAGCAAACGGCTTTGTGTTCGGGCGGGTGCTTGGCGGAAAAACTGATCTGTCCCCAATGCTGTTCACTTAGTGAAATTAGGTGTAATCTCTCTCAGTCGATTTTGCGCAGAGAGGATCAGCCATGGCAGGCAAAGCAGCGACCTTA